>JBLGCM010000027.1:0-8813 GCA_047617345.1 Natronomonas sp.
CGCTGATTCCGAAGGTCTCCTCGCCGACGATGGCGTCGAACACCGGCAGCATTGCGGTCTCGGTCTTGCCGCTGCCGGTCGGCGCGACGACGACGACGTCCTCGCCGTCGATCAGGGGCGGGAGCGCGCGGCGCTGTGGCTCTGTCGGCGTCTCGAAGCCACGTTCGGACAGCGCCGCTCGAAGTTCGGCCCCGAGCAGGCTAAAGGCCGCCGCGTCGTCGTCGAGTGCGTGGTCCATCCCGCCGTTGCTCATCGTTCTCTCATTGGGCCTGAGCGGATTAAGGCCGTCGGAGCGCGGTCACTGACCGGTCTCGTAGCGCATCGCTGTCGGAATCGCGTCGAGCAGATCGCTCGCGATCAGGCCATCGCCGCGCTCTTCGGCGACGATATCGCCCGCTTGCCCCGCGGTGTAGGCACCGAGGCCGGCGGCGTGAATCGGATCGTGCTGGATGGCTAACGCGGCCGTTGTCCCTGCGAGCACGTCGCCGGTTCCGCCGACAGTCATCCCCGGGTTCCCGGTCCGATTGACCCGCGTCCGCTCGCCGTTCGAGAGGATATCGTACCGTCCTTTGACGAGCAGCGTGTGGCCGAGTTCGGCGGAAAAGTCCTCGATAGCGTCGCGACGCTCGCGCCAGTCGTCGGCGGTCGGGCCGCCCATCCTCGCCAGTTCGCCCTGATGTGGTGTACAGATCAGCGTCGCATCCGTCTCGATATCGGGGACGACCTGCAGTGCGTCGGCGTCCACCACGGCGGTTCCGTCGAACGCGGTCAGGATCGCCTCGGCGGCTTCGAGAGTCGAGTCGTCGTCGCCGAGTCCGGGACCGATGACGAGCGCGTCGTGTTCGGCGGCGAACTCCATCACCTGCCCGACGTGGCCGGGTTCGAGCGTTCTGCCCTCGACCGGCCGAACGATCAGATCCTCGCTGTAGCCCTGCACTTCGTGGGCGACCGCAGTCGGGCAGGCGATTCGGACGAGATCAGCGCCCGCCCGGAGCGCGGCCTGTCCGGCCAGTGCCGGCGCGCCGACGTACGGTCCACCGCCGATCACCAACACCTCGCCGTGATCTCCTTTGTGGCTGTCGGGATCGCGCGAGAGTCGGAGCAGATCGCCCCGGCCGACGAACGTCGAGGCGGCCTCGGGGATGCCGATGTCGGCGACCGTCACCGGAACGTCGAGGTCGGGAAGCCCCGGTTTGGTTTCGTGAAACGTGACAACGTGATCGGCGTCGACCGCCCCCTCGGGCAGCGTCCCGATTTCAGCGTTGAATCCCGACGGCACGTCAACCGAGAGGACAGTCGCGTCGCTGTTGTTGATCGCCTCGGCGGCGGTAGCCTCTGGCTGGCGGAGTGACCCGGTCACGCCGGTTCCGAGCATCGCATCGATAACGATATCTGGGTCGCCGAGGTCGATAGCCGTCGAATCCCGACCCTCCGCGCGGGCGCAGTCGGCGTGTTCGAGTGCCTCCCAGTTCTCCTGGGCGATCCGGGTTCCGATGGTCTCCGCACGGCCGAGAAGCAGGATATCCACGTCGAACCCTTCGAGAAACCGGGCGGCGACGAAGGCGTCGCCGCCGTTGTTGCCCCGCCC
This sequence comes from Natronomonas sp., assembly GCA_047617345.1. Taxonomy (GTDB): domain Archaea; phylum Halobacteriota; class Halobacteria; order Halobacteriales; family Haloarculaceae; genus Halovenus. Next base: position 1,589 of record JBLGCM010000027.1, read on the forward strand.
GGCGACGACGGTAATCGAATCCCCGGGATCGGCCAGCTCGCGAGTCACGCGGGCGATCGCGTTCCCGCTCGATTCCATCAGCTGTTTCTGTGGCACACCGAGGGCAGCGGCGTTGGCGTCCACGACTGCCATCTCCGAACCGGTAATCATACTCCGAATTTTGAGATGGTTTGCAAAAACTGTGGGGGACGCGGCTCAGACTCCCGGGACGCCGATGGCGTCGAGACCGCCAACCCCGAGAATTCCCAGAATCGTGAGGACGATCAGCGCCGAGAGCCAGGCACCGATTCCGACGATGCTCGCCCGGATCCAGCCGACGCCGTACTGCCATCTGACGACGGAGATCCAGACGAGCAGGCCGGCAATCGATGCCAGCAGACCGCCGATGCCGACACTCGCCAGCGCGATGTCGACGATTGTCCAGGCGACCGCCCCGATCAGTGCCGTGAGGACGGCGTCGGAGTACTCTCTTGAGGCGAAGGCGAACTTCGCGCCGATGTGAATCGCGAGTCCGCCGATGAGCAGACTCACCGCGAGGACTAGCAGGGAGGCTTCGAGTCCGTGTGTTGCCATACTGGGGTACTCTCGCGGACGAGTGATAAAGCGACTGGCCGACGAACACGGTCTGCTCAGGGATCGACGATTTCGACATCGACAATTTCGGCGTCGAACTCGTAATCGCCGGGGACGTCGCTCCCGGACTGGTAGGCGTCCTCGAAGACGTACTGTTCCTGCGGGGAGACTCCGCTTCGGACATCGAGGTCGTCGGTTTTCGTCCACGTCTGCTCGACCGCTCCGTCCGGCGCGAACCGGAGTTCCATTTCGAGTCGCCCGGTGACGCGCTCAGTCCGGCGGTTTTCGATATCGACGCGTGTGACGATATCGGCCGGGGTTCCTAGACTCCCATCAGTACCAGTCGGCCGGCGCACGTTCGTCAGTGCGACGACGAACGTGCCCTCCTCCGCTGATCCGAGATACCTCGCAAAGCTATCCAGACAACCCGACAGTGACACGGCGACGGCACTCGCCGAACCAGCAAGCAGTTCGCGCCTGGAGGGCGTTTTCATTCAGATTCCGCTCAGTGATACGCGAACTTGTACGTTCCGGGACGCTCCCACCCGACAGACGTCTCTCTCGCGCTTGGAGGTGATCACGTTCGGCGACGCGACAGGATACCAACCCTTACGATTGTGTCCCCCCTATGTCTGCGCGATGAGCGACTCAGACCTCGATACCGACGAGGTTGCGGAAATCTACGACGAACTCCTGAAAACCTACCGACCAGAATGGGAGCACCGCGGCCACCGGAGTCTCCACCTCGCGTACTACGACGACGACCACGACGACCCGGCCGGAGCGGCGGTGAACACGATGCGGAGGCTTTCGGAAGCGGCCGGCATCGACGGCTCCGAGCACGTTCTCAACATCGGCTGCGGCGCGGGTGAAGATTCCGTCTGGAACGCTCGGGCCTACGGCGCCCGGGTGACCGGCGTCAACATCAGCGAAGCCCAACTCGAACTCGCCCGGGAGAACGCCGCCGAACACGGCGTCTCGGATCTGACGACGTTCAACTACGACGACTTCCACGACCTCGATACAATCGAAGACGATTCGGTCGACGTGGTCTGGGGGCTCGAAGCGCTCTCTCACTCGCCGGACCGCGCCCGCGCGCTCACCGCTGCCCAGCGTGTGCTCAGGGCGGACGGTCGCGTCGCGTTTACCGATCTCTTTCTGACTGGCGCTGCCGACACACTCACGCCGGACCAACAGGACCGCATCGAGACGATCAACGACGCGCTCGGGCTTCGGATCGGCTCCATCGACGAATTCGAGCAGACACTCCTCGAAACCGACTTCGAGAGCGTCGGGATCGAGGATCTGACCGAGGGCGTCACGCGCTGTACGGAACGCCGCCGGAGTTTCGCCCGGCTCGCCCATCCGGTCGGTCGCGTGCTCGGGCTCTTCGGCGTGCTCTCGGAGACCCAACTCGACAGCTTCAAAGCCTCCGCGGAGATCGACAGGCTGATCCAGGCCGGCGTGTTGGGCTACTACCTCGTCACCGCCGACGTCGAGGCCTGATCCGTAGCCACGGGCGACCAGCAATCCTATTGTATTCCCGCCCAATCGAGAAGTATGCTCCACCTCGCCGTGGCGACGAATTCGGAAACGTACGAGCGGATGCAATCGCCGCTCCGCGAGCGCGGGATCGAGCCCCGCCACATCGAGACGGCGGAGCGGTCCGTCAGGCTGTCCGCCGGGGAGAAGGCGTACCGGAGCGCCGGAACGACCGACCCCTTCGATGTGGGCTTCGTGTTCCCCCCCCGACTCGCCGAGGGCGGCGTCGCCAGCGGACTGCTCGACGTGCCGTGGATTAACGGCCGCGAAGCGGTCCTCCGCTCTCGATTCAAAGGCGAGACGCTGGCTCACCTCTCGACGGCGGGCGTTCCGGTCCCCGATTCGGTCGTCCTCTCGGATCCGGTCGACGAATCCGCGCTGAAAGAGGCGTTCGAGCAGTTCGATCCCCCGGTGATAATCAAACCCAACTCGACGACTCGCGGTGTCGGCATCGCGAAAGCGCACGACCTGGACTCTTTTCTCGGGATCTGCGACTATCTCGACCTCGTCCACGACTACCGAGCGACCGGCGATCAGTCTTTTCTCGTCCAGGAATACCTCCCCGACGCCCGGGACTATCGCGTCATGCTGATCGACGGCGAGGCCGTCGGTGCGGTCGAACGGCAACTGCCCGCGGACGCACTCGAAGCAGGGCAGTGGAAACACAACGTCCACCGGGGCGCAGAGGCGACCGGCGTAACTCTCGACGCCGAGTTGTGTGGACTCGCCGAACGGGCGGCCGAAACGCTCGATATTCCGTGGCTCGGCGTCGACCTGCTCGTTACCGATGAGCGGGCGGTCGTCAACGAGACCAGCGCTCGACCGACCATCGACGCCGCCACGAAGTACGAAGACGGCTTCTGGAACGACGTGGCCGACCTGGTCGAATCCTACGCCGAGTAGCCGACCGCCGGCCGATACGTATCTCTCCTGCCCGCCGAGGTCCGGGCGTGGATTGTTCGGCGGCTGCAAGCGCCGCTCCTGGGCAATGTGGCAGTAACGGATCCCGTGTCACTCGTCGAGGATCCGCTGTGCTACTCCATCGAGCACGGAGTGTCGCCTGTTCGGTGTCGTCGCACCTGCAAGCAATCGGTTCCCGTAGTAGTAGATCGTCCCGAGGCTGAGCGCCCAGAGCAGGTGGCCGAGCAGCGACGCGGCTGTCACCATCGGCACTGCCGCGTCGATGCCGAGCAGCCCCAGCCACAGCGGCATCACCACGCCGGCGGCGACAAACCACAACAGGAGTCCGAGCCCGACGGCAACGCCGATCTGCGTCCGAAGCCGCCGGCCGATACCGACCGGAAGCGCCGAGAGCAGGCTCGCGTAGACCAGTCCGAACACGACGCTGTGAAACTCGTGGCTCACGGCGGCGACGACGATACTCTCGGCGCCGTACAGTGCTCCGATGATCGGAACGTCTCCGCCGGCCGCGAGCATTCCCCCGCCCATGACGACGCCGGCGATCAGCGAGGCGCCGACGGCGAGTGCGATCCGCGGCGTGCTGACACCGGGAGTAATCGTTCGGGTCGCCGAATTACCCCCTGTCTGTGCCCGCTGTCGGGGCAGCCGTATCGAGACCGTCGTCCCCGCGTCGCCAACGGTGGTTTCGATCCGGCCGTCGAAACTCTCGACGAGGAGCCGGACGATGTTCAGTCCGAATCCCGTCGTCGGATCGTCGAACTCGGCGATCTCGCCCGCTTCGAGCAGGGATTGCTGATCCGTCGGCAGCCCCGGACCGTCGTCCGCAATCCGAACAGTGACGTGGCTCGGGGCGAGGTCGACTGCCACGTCCACGTGAGACTGTCCGTCGCTGTACTCGACTGCGTTCACCAGAAGCTGGCGAAAGACCTCTGCTAGCTGCGCGTTCGCCCGGACATAGGCTTTCTCGGCGGGCATCTCGCAGTCGAACTCCGCGTCCGGGAACCGCGTCTTGACCGCCTCGATCTGGCGGTTGAGGCAGTCGGCAACGTCTACAGAGCCCAGTGATTGCTCGGATCTATCCGCCGTCTCGGCCAGATAGGTGACGTTTTCGATCGTCTCGATGACGCTATCTGCCTGCTCACCGACGACCTCGACAGACTGTTCGCGCCGGCGCTCCGACAGCACGTCGGCGTGTCCTTTGATCGCCGTCGCGGAGTTGATAACCTTGTCCCGAAGCAGTCGGTTGAGGAGGATCAGACGGTTGGTCTGCTGTCTGAGATCGCGCCGGTGACGCCGGTTCCGCGCGGCGTACAGTCCCGTCAGCGTCCCGCCGACTGCCCCGCCGATCAAAAAGTTCGAGAGATAAATCTGCCGACGGAGGTCTGCCATGGCTGTCAGGTCCGACTGGCTTCCCAGAACCGTCAGGACGACCAACACGCCCATCGTTCCGGTCCCGACCAGCGACCACAGTGCCGTCGTTCGAACGAGTTCGCGGTCGTACGCGCCGACCGCGAGAATGACCCCGAACGCGGCGAGTGACAGTCCGAGGACGAGCGGAATGATACCGGCGAAAAGAAATTCCGTCGTCGAGCCGTCCACGGCCAGGGTCACCGTGACCCGAGTGAGCAGGAAACCGACGAGTGCGATCACGAGCCCCCACGGCGAGACTGACCGCCAATTCATTACGCCAACTACGCCGAAGAGATGGGTAATGTCTTGGGGGATGATGCGGTGGAGACGCACACGCGTCGCGGGACGGGAGACAAGCGACCCAAGACTAAGGATTATATGCCGATGCGAACCAACGGAGCACAAAGTGACAGATCCGATTCCGACCGGCTGTGGTCCGATTGACGAGCTCATGGGTGGTGGCTTCGAGCGCGGTGCCGTGACACAGATCTACGGCGCGCCAGCGGCAGGGAAGAGCAATCTCGTTCTCTCGACGGCCGTCGAGGTCGCCGCTGCCGGCGGGTCGGCGCTGTACATCGACACCGAGGGGATGCCGGTCGAGCGCCTCGAACAACTCGCTCAGCCGTACGAGGCCGACATCGACGAGATCGCTTCGCGCATCATCATCACGGAAGCACACTCCTTCGAGGACCAACGTGAGGCCGTCCAGGACGCCGCCGAATTCGCCGAGCGGGTCGATTTCATCGCACTCGATAGCGCGACCGGCTTCTATCGGCTCGAACGAACCGAACGCGATGAGGGCGACGCACTCCGGGCGATCGGTCGCCAGATCACTCACCTCCTGTCGCTTGCGCGCAAACACGACCTCGCGGTCGCGTTCACGAACCAGGTTTACACCGATCCGGACAGCGACTCGACGAGCGGACTCGGCGGACACACGCTGGACCACTGGTCGGCGCTCATCCTGCGGTTGGATCGGTTCCGCGGCGGAAACCGCCGCGCGACCCTCGAAAAACACCACAGCAAGGAAGCCGGCGCAACGGCACAGTTCCAGATCACCGACGCCGGTCTCGTCGGGACGGGACAGTAGGCGCCAGCCCACACCTCTAAGATAGTCCAATCCGAACGAACCTCCATGGACGAACTCGCAGGTTCGACAGCATTCGTAACGGGCGCAAGCCAGGGGATCGGCGAAGAAATCGCAGTCACATTGGCCGAGTACGGCGTCAACGTCGCGCTCGCGGCCCGATCCGACGGGATCTACGAGACGGCCGACCGGATCGATGCGCCGGAGCAGACTCTCGCAGTCGAGACGGATGTGACCGACGAAGACAACGTCGAGGAGTCGATTGCGGAGACAATCGATACCTTCGGCGGGCTCGACGTCCTCGTGAACAACGCCGGTATCGAGGGGCCAACCGCCCCGGTCGGGGAAATCGAGACCGACGAGTTCACGCAGATGACTGACGTGAAAGTCACAGGACCGTTTCTCTGTCTCAAACACAGCGTCGACGCCCTGCGCGAGAGCGACCGGGGGACGGTAATCAATATCTCCTCGATTGGCGGGAAACGCCCCTACCCCAACCGGACGCCGTACGCCGCTTCGAACATGGCAATGATCGGCATGAGTCGGACGTGGGCACACGAACTCGGATCGGACGGCATCACAGTGAATACGATCTGTCCCGGCCCCGTCAAAGGGCCGCGGATCGAGCGCGTCATCGAGGCCCAAGCCGAGGCCCGAGACGTTCCGACGGAGACCGTTCGCGAAGAGGAGTACTTCGACGACCTCGCGCTGGCGGAGTTCATCGACCCCGACAACATCGCGGAGATGATCGCCTACCTCGCCAGCGACGCCGGCCGCCAGATCACCGCCCAGGATATCAACATCGATTCCGGCGGGACGTGGTACTGACACTGCCGGCTGTACGAGAGTGAAACATTTCGCCACCTCGGAGTGGCGAATATCTGTACGAATTTCCAGCCGGCAGTACGGTCCCCCGGAGTGGCGATGGATAGCACAATTCATTACGCTCCGCGTCGTTCCGTCGGATATGAGCATCATCCAACCTCCGACCGAGCGGACCTGTGAGCGGTGCGGGCGCGTCGAGGAATGGGACGAGGACAGTCAGACGTTCGTCGCGGCGAGTGAGGACGCCCTCGGGCGACCGCATTGTCTCCACGAGTGGGACATCAACGGCCAGTACAACCCCCTTCAAGAATCCGAATCCTGAGATGCCTCCCGTCTACATCACGGCACCACCCGACAAGGGCCCCGAGATTGCCGAGACTCTCGTCGAGGAGGAACTCGCCGCCTGCGTGAACATCCTCGACTGCCGATCTGTCTATCGCTGAGACGGCGACGTTCACGACGACGACGAACTGATCTTGTTGGCGAAGACGACCGACGAGCGGTATGCGGCACTGAAAGAGCGAGCGGCCGGACTCCATCCCTACGACGTGCCCTGTATCGAGCGATTCGAGGAGTCAGAGACGCTCGACCCCTTCGCGCGGTGGCGTGCGGATGCGGCCTGAACTGTTACTCTCGGAGTCGCCGGCCCACTCGATAGCCGCCGTATCCAACGGCGGCACCGATAGCGGCCGCGAGGCCAAGCGTTCCGAGCGCGAGCGATGTCACGCCGGCGAGCGCCGTGCCCGCCGCAGATCCGAGGTCGCCACCGAGTGCGAGTGCCGCCGTATCGTCCGTATCGCTCACGATCGTGCGTTTCGGCACCCGTCCGATAGTGGTTACGCCGCCTTTGACGGCCGGGAACCGGTG
>JBLGCM010000028.1:0-8772 GCA_047617345.1 Natronomonas sp.
CTATACGATGCGAATTGAACGGTTTCACGAAACCTGGAACGGCAGTCAGGCCAGCGCCGAGCGCTGGCTGACTGCCTACACTGCCGACTACAACCATCATCGGAGCCACCAAGCACTCGATAATCAGCCTCCGGTCAAAACGCTCAAACAGGAGGGTTCAATCTAGCAGTGCCCCACACGGCAACTATTATGTACAGTGACTATGTGAATTTTCGTCATGCAGCCGGATAATCGTCTCGATACATACCACTTCTACGAGCGCGACTGGGACAGCTGGGAGCAGCTTCGAAGCTCGTTCGAATGGGAGATTCCCGACGAGTTCAAGATGGCGGAGTACGTCTGTGACCGATGGGCAGCCGACAATGCACGGGTCGCGGTGTTCGCGGAGGCCGTCGACGGCACCGAGGACGTCGTGACCTTCTGGCAGCTCAGACGCGACGCGAACAGGCTGGCGAACGCGCTGGCCGATCGCGGCGTCGGCCGGGGTGACCGGATCATGGTCCACGGCGGCCAGCGCCCGGAGACGCTGGTGAGCTTCGTCGCGGCCTGGAAGCTCGGCGCGGCAGTCGTCCCTGTGAGTACGCTGCTCTCGGGCGAGTCACTTTCCTACCGGCTCGACGATTCCGGGGCCAGCGTGCTCATCGCCGGCGGCTCAGCAATCGAGGCCGTCCGTGCGATCGAGGACGCCGATAGCCTCCTTGACGTTGTGGTCGTCACCGGCGAGGCCAGCCTCTAGGACGACGAGGAGTCGCTGGAGGCCGTCCTCGAAAACGGGGATCCCGAGTTCGAGACGGCGGAGATGGATCCCGACGATCCAGGCTGTATCCTCTACACCAGTGGGACGACAGGACAGCCAAAGGGGACTGTGCTTGCCCACAGGATTCTGCTTGGCCACCTCTCGCAGTTCGTCGCGGTGGCCTGCAATCTGGAGATCCACGACTCCGATGTCGTCTGGACGCCGGTCGAGTGGACCTGGATCGCGTCGGTGTACGTGCGTGTCCTGCCGGCGCTTTTCTTGCCGGCCGGTCATCGCCTACGACCGCAACGAGTTCGACCCGGAAATCACGTTCGAACTGATCGAAACATACGGCATCACGATCATCGGTGCGGTCCCGACGGCGCTCCGGATGATGACGGAAGTCGATCCCGACCCCTACACGCTCGATTCGATCCGGGTTATCGGCGGCGGGGAACCGTTCGACGCCGAACTGCGCCAGTGGTCCCAGGACGTGTTCGGCGACGTCGCAGTCCACGAAGGCTACGGCCAGACGGAGGCCAACTCCCTTATCAGCGAGTGCGAGAAACTCAACAGACATCGCCCCGACAAACTGGGGGTCGCCGGGGTCGGTCGCGACCTCGAAATCGTCGACCCACAGACCGCCGAACCTGATGTTCCACCCGGCGAAATCGGTGAGATCGCCGTCCGCCGGGAGGGCGACCTCCGTTCTTTTCTCCGAATACCTGAATCGGCCGGAGAAAACAGCGGCCACGCGGAAGAACGGCTTCCATCTCACCGGTGATTTCGGCACCAGAGACAAGGCGGGATTTTTCACCTTCGAAGGACGAAAAGACGACGTGATCATCAGCTCCGGCTATCGGCTCGATCCACACGAGATCGAGGACGCGCTCGCAACACACGACGTAGTCGACGACGCGGGCATGATCGGGGTCCCCGATGACGTTCGCGGGGAAGTGCCGAAGGCGTTCGTCGTCCTGACGTCGGCGGCGACCCCCTCGGAGAGTCTCAGTACCACCCTCCAGTCACACGTCAAGGACACCCTCGCAAAGTACGAGTATCCCCGCGAAATCGCGTTCACCGACGAACTCCCGAGGACCGACCGCGGCAAACTCCGCCGGACCGAACTGAGTGAGCGGCCGGCGACACGAGGCGGACTCGATCTGTTTCGGACGAATGCCTGTCGGTACCCACGGTATTTAGCACGGACTGCTGTCAGTAACGGGTATGACGCTCGTGGAGAAGGTAGTGGACTGTCTCGAGTCGAACGGCACCGATACCGTCTTCGGCATTCCGGGAACCCAGACGCTTTTGCTGAACAGGGCTATCGAGGCCGACGACACCGTGCAGTTCGCCATGGCCAGACACGAGACTGCTATCCCACATATGGCGTGGGGCTACACCGTGACGTCGACCGGGATGGCAGCGACGCTTGTCATTCCGGGACCGGGTGATCTGAACGCGGCAAACGGGATCAAAAACGCATTGAACGACTGTGTGCCACTGCTGCATCTCACAGTCGAGACCGAAACGACGCTTAGGGGTGGCGATGCGATCCACGAGATAGAACCGGAGACGTACGACAACGTCGTTAAGACGAACATCACAGTCGACCGGGCGGCGAGTGCCATTGGACAGCTACAGCGGGCCATCGAAATCGCACGCATCCCGCCACAGGGCCCGGTTCGGGTCGGTATCCCGCGGGATTTCATCACAGAAACTGTCCTGCAGGTCGCCATTGAACAATCTCGACCCCGGGGGGACCAGGCGTTCGATACCGGCGCTATCGATCGGGCGGCCACTCTGTTGTCGAAGGCGGCAACCCCGTTCATTCTGGCCGGCGGTGGGGGCCGACGAGCCGACGCCAGTCCGGCGGTTCGACGCCTCGCGGAAACGCTCGACACACCGGTGGTGACGACCACCAAGGGAAAGGCGGTGGTTCCCGAGAGCCACGACCTCTCTGCAGGAGTCCTCTCGCCGGCTCCCGAGGAACTCGGCACACTCCTCTCGGAGGCAGACGTGGCGCTTGTTGTCGGCTCCGATCTCGATGCGCTCGGGACCGGCAACTGGTCCGCACCGCTGCCCGACGAACTGATTCACGTGACAGCGACTCCCGGCGATGTCGGCCGCGGTTACGAACCGACAGTCGCCATCGTCAGCGATCTTGGGACTGTTTTGCCGCCCCTGCAGTCACACCTCTCGGACCACTCTGGAGACACCGACGGCGCTGAGCGTGCGGGAGCCGTGCGCCGTGCCCGCGCGCGCCGCGTTAAGACGCTTCCCGACTCTGAGCACTTGCTCTCGGCGGACGTGATCGATACGACGGCCGCGGTCCTGCCGGACGACGCAATCCTGACTGCCGACGGTGGCGGTCTGCAACTGTGGATGGGCGCGTGTCTGCAGCTTTCCGACGACCAGACCTACATGCAGCCCGGTTCCTGGGCGACGATGGGGTCGGCAGTCCCGTCTGCGATGGGTGCCGCACTCGCCGCGCCCGACCGCGATACGGTCGCGCTGGTCGGGGATGGCGGCCTGCTGATGTCGGTCCGCGAGCTACACACCATCGCCTCGGAAGACGTCCCGGTCGTCACTGTCGCCTGCAACAACGACGGCTACGCGATCATCAGCGAGTCGGCACGTGCCAACCACGCGCTGGCGGACGGTTTCTACGACTGGGACCAGACACCGATTGCCCTCGCGGACGTTGCACGGGGGATGGGGATGGCGGCGACCCGCGTCGACTCCGAGGACGGCCTCCGGAGTGCTCTTCAGGACGGACTGGCCGCCGACAAGCCACAACTGATCGAGGTGATGACCGAACCGAACGAACCACAGGCGTTGCAGTGGTTCGGACAATAGCCGACCAGTCCGCTCGTCGCCTGCTCATTCCGGTCGACAAATATACCGACTTGTCCCCGCTCGTGGTGTTATTTCTTGAACATTTTCTCAGTTGCCCGTTCTATTCTGTATAGCGAAAACCCGACTGTGCAATTTTGACAACAAGCGTAATTTTATATGTGGTCAGCGTTAGTATTCCTACATCCTTTGAAGAGGCACACGAAATGGACCAACTGAAACAGACAGCAGTCGACTGGGTGAACAGTGAGGCGGAGACGATAACGGGTCTCGCGGAGGAACAGTGGGAACGTCCCCAGCTCCCGATGTGCGAGGAGTACGCCGCCACGGCGCTCAGCGAGTGGCTGGAGGACGAGGGGTTTGAGGTCGAACTCGGCGTCTCCAACATGGAAACCGCGTTCGTCGCGGAGTACGCGGTCGGCGATGGCGGACCGACGGTCGGATTCATCGCGGAGTACGACGCCCTTGCTGACCTCTCGAACGTGTCTGAGCCGGTCAAGGAGCCGCTCGAAGAGGATGCACCCGGACACGGCTGTGGCCACAACCTCATCGGGACGGGCAACATCGCGGCCGCAATCGCGGTCAAGGAGGCGCTGGTTGAGTCGGGAACCGACGGGACAGTCAGGGTCTACGGCTCGCCGGGCGAGGAACTGCTCATCTCGAACGTGTTCATGACCCGTGATGGGCTGTTCGAGGGCGACGACATGGTGCTAACCTCCCACCCGAAGGGTCGCAACCCCACGGCGTCCACACAGTCGTCGCTCGCCCTCATCTCGACCGAGTTCGTCTTTCACGGCCAGTCCTGTCACACACCGTCGTCCCCCGAGGAAGGGCGACACGCGCTCGACGCGGCGGTCCAGTTAATAAACGGGGCCAATGCACTCGACAAGCACATGGACCAGGACACCATCATCGAGTACGTGATCACCGAAGGGGGCTACCAGCCAAATGTCGTCCCGTCGATCTCGAAGGTGTGGTTTTTCATCCGCAACCCCGACGTCGAGAAAGCCCGGGAAAGCTACGAGAAGATCCGATCAGCCGCAGAGGGAGCGGCGACCGCGACTGACACCGAACTCGAGGAGGCCTTCATCACGGGCTGTCACCCGTACCTGATGAACGATACGATCACAGAGACGATCTACGAAAATGCGGTCGATCTGGGCGGCCCGAGTTACTCCGAGGAGGAGCGCGAACTGGCACAGGAACTGCTCGACGAGTACGAGATCGAGGCCGACGAGCCGATCAAAGAGGAGGTCAAGCTGGAAAAGGGCGGGCTGACACTGGCCTCCCAGGACGACGGCGACACGAGCTGGGTTGTCCCGATGGGACGGCTCCAGTACCCGTATCCCACGGACGTTCCCCTGCACACATGGGGGGCGACAGTCGCCAGTGGGAGTTCCCTCGGCCAGACCGGAATGTTGTTCAACGCAAAGACACTCGCCTGCACCGCAATTGACGCGATAGCCGATCCGGAACTGCTCGCGGCAATCGAAGACGAGTTCGAGACTGCGACGGTCGACTACGAGTACGAGTGTCTGGCGCCCGAGGACGTCGAACCGATCGACGGCGACTGGGTCCAGGAGCGACTCGGAGAGTGATCACCATGATTTTATGCAACGAACCGAACCACGCGATTTACCGGAGGAATTTAGATGGTACTCATAATAAGTGATCTATCGATCCAGTACAACGACGACGATGGGGCCGTGTACGCAGTAGACGATGTCTCCTGCGAGATCGACGACGGTGAAATCGTTGGACTGCTCGGCGAGTCGGGTGGCGGCAAGTCGACGCTCGCGAAGTCACTCGTCCGGGACCTCGACTCGAACGCCGAGATCACGGCTGGCGAGATCGTATACGAGGGGACGGATCTGCTCTCGCTTTCCGAAGAGGAGATGCGAAAAGTCCGCTGGGACGATGTCGCCTACGTCCCACAGAACGCGATGAACTGCCTTGATCCGGTGTACACGATCGAGGAGCAGATGACCGAGACCATCGGCGTCCACCGTGACATTCCACACGAGGAGGAAGTCGAGATGGCAAAGGAGGTGTTCGATATTGTCGGTATCGAGCAAAAACGGCTGAAAGACTACCCCCACGAGATGAGCGGTGGGATGAAACAGCGGATCGTGCTCGCACTCTCTTTGATTCTCGAACCCGAACTCATCATCGCCGACGAGCCGACGACCGGGCTTGACGTGTTGCTCCGGGACAAGATACTGGCAGATATCGAGCGATACAGAGACGAGTTTGATATCTCCGTGCTCATCGTGTCCCACGATATCGCCGACCTCGTCGAGACTTGCGACAGACTCATGGTGATGTACGGTGGCAACATCGTCGAGAAATCACCGAGCAGGGAACTGATCGAACAGGCGAGACATCCATACACGATGGGGCTGAAAAACTCACTGCCCACTATCGAGTCGAAACCGGGTGATCTGATCGCGATGGACATGGAACCGCCGGATCTCAGAAATCCACCGGAGGGCTGTATCTTCGTCAACAAGTGCCCCTACGAGGTGCCGGAGTGTCACGACGCACACCCCGAGTTCGACAGGGACGGCGAGAACGAGGCTGCCTGTTACCGGGCCGACGAACACGAATCGCTGGAAGCCAGAATCGACCAGCACGGCTGGCACGACGCGGAAACAATGGAGGAGGTGACCAATGTCGAACAAGACTGACACCGCGATCATCCGGACCGAGGAACTCGACAAGCACTACACACTCGCCAGTTCTTTCGTTGACCGACTGTTCGGTTCCACGCCGATCAACAAGGCCGTCGACAGCGTCGACCTGGAGATACGCGAGGGCGAAACCTACGGCCTCGTCGGCGAGAGCGGCTCCGGCAAGACGACGCTCGGCGAGACGGTCCTCCGGTTGCGCGACCCCACCGACGGCTCGATTTACTACAGGGGCCGCGATATCAGCAACCAGTCCCAGCGGAACCTGCATGAGTTCCGGCGCAACGCACAGATAGTCCTCCAGGATCCCTACGAGGCGCTCAACCCGCGCCAGACCGTGTTCCAGATCATCTCAGAACCGGTCCGGAACTTCCGGAAAATGGACAGGGAGCCGATGGAAGACCTGGTCATCGAAATGCTCGAAGACGTCGGCCTCCGTCCGCCCGAAGAGATGCTGTCGGCGTACCCGGAACAGCTGAGTGGCGGGCAGCGCCAGCGTGTCAACATCGCCCGCGCGCTGATTCTCAAACCGGAGTTTCTGGTCGCCGACGAACCGCTCTCGATGCTCGACGTGTCGATCCAGGCGGGTATTATCAAGCTGCTCAACGGTCTCAAGGAAGAGTACGGCTTCACACTGCTGTATATTTCCCACAACCTCTCAATCGTCAAGCTACTCTCGGATCGGCTCGGCATCATGTACAAGGGCCGGATCGTCGAGGAAGGGGAGGCGGATGCGGTCATGGAGAACCCACAGCATCCCTACACCGAGGCGCTCGTCCAGAGCCTGCCGGATCTGCGAACCGAACGCGAACGTGTCAAACTGCCTGAAGATACCACCGACGAAGGCGAGGAGATCCAGGGCTGTCGGTTCCATCCGCGCTGTCCAAAAAAGAAACCGGAGTGCACCGAGGCACCACCCGCACTCAAAGAGGTCGACGGCCGCAAGGTCACCTGTTATCTCCACCACTCCGATCAGCTGCCTGCGGACGACTGATTGCAGTCGGTTCGCTTCTTTTTCCCCTGACAGTGGCCATCCCCCGTTCAGGGTGGCCGTTCCATCCGGAAGCGCTCGTCGGTGGTCGCGTAGTAGCTCCCCGTTAGACGGCCGATCGCATCGACCTCGTGGACGTCGACTTTTCCCTCCTCGGTGACGATTTTGTCGTTGAGATGGACGTAGACGACACGCCCGAAGATGAGTGTGTTCGATCCGACCCGCTTGACATCGTGGAGTTCACACTCTATCGCGGCGTCGACCCCGGCCACGCGTGGGGGGGCGACGACAGTCGACTCGGCACGGTCCAGTTCGGCGTGATCGAACTCGCTTTCGCCCGGTTCGAGTGTGGCGGAGGTGTCGTTCATCGCCGACGCGAACCGGCCGGTCACGACGTTGACGACGAACTCCTCTGTCTCCGTCGCGTTCCGTGCGGAGTCTGTGAGATCCTCCGGCCGGTCGGGCCGGTCGCCCGAGGAGAACATGACAATCGGCGGATCGGGGCTCGCCACGTTGAAAAACGAGTACGGCGCGATGTTGTCCGTGCCGTCGGGGGTGGTCGTCGATACCCAGCCGATCGGCCGGGGGATTACTGTACTCGTCAGCGTCCGGTACATCGATCGCTCGTGTGTCTCCGGATCGATTTCCATGACAACGGCACGTTTCTCTGCGGTTTCTATCTTCCGGCTGGTGTAATTCTTCGGGGGCTGTCGACTCCCGTGGCGCTGTATGGAGCGTGTCGGCAGTCACTCCGCTGAAAAATCCGCATCCGTCGGCTACAGCGGCCGGAACTTGGGAAGGGTGAGCGTCTCCGGGCTGTGATCGAAGACAACCTCAACGTCCATCCCACGCTCGACATCGTCGACCTCGCAGTCGATGATGTTGCTGTACATTCTGACCCCTTCGTCGAGGTCGACATACCCGGTCAGATACGGCATGTCGTCCTCGAAGGTGGGGTTTGCCACGTTCCGCCGGGGAACGGCATAGCTCTGGACCGTTCCGGTCCCCTCGGCCTCGATCCACTCGAGGTCGGGTTCGCCACACGCCCCACACCAGGGGCGTGAGAAATACTGGACGTGCTCGCAGTCTGGACACTGCTGCAAGAGCAGCTGTTCGTCCTGCAACCCCTCCCAGAACGGTCGCGCATATGATTCGTCCGTCAGCTCCGGGAGCGGTTTGTCGTACGCCGCCGCTTGCCTGTCGAGCACCACTGCCGCCAGGTCCATGAGGTCGTTCATTGGTCACCTCCCGAGAGCACGACGGCGTTTGTACTCCGCAGGCTGTTCCCGTACTCGACACCGCCGACGCCCGTCACGATGCCCTGCTGTGCGCCGGGTACCTGCCGGTCGCCGCCCTCGCCACGGAGCTGGCGGACACCCTCGACGAGCTGGAGAAAACCGCCGGCGAGTCCGACCTGCCCGGCAGATATCTGCCCGCCGGACGTGTTCACGGGTCACTCGCCGTCGTAGGCAATATCGGTTTCGGCGACGAACGACCCGCCC
>JBLGCM010000029.1:0-8710 GCA_047617345.1 Natronomonas sp.
AGGGACTAGACAGCTCGGGAACTGGGATTGGACTGTATCTTGTCAATACGCTCGTCGAAAGCTATGACGGTGCAGTCTGGATCGAAGATGCCGAACCTGAAGGGGCGATTTTTGTCGTCGAATTGGTGAAATACGATGAGTAGCCCATCGCCTCTCTTCCTATTCTCGAACGGACATTCACTCCCAACTTATCGAGTGCCGTACGGGGGTGACTGGTAGTGGAGCCGCTTGGCATCGGTATTATCGTCGCCTCGATTGGGGCGGCTATCGGCGCGGTCTATCTGTTGCGGTATCTGTTCGCCCAGCGAACGAAATCAGGCGCGGCGTGGTTCATGGGAAATATTGCGTCCGTTGCCCTGTTTTGCCTCTCTTATGGCAGTGCGTTGCTCGTCTTCGATCCGACGTTGCGGGTCATACTTGAGGCGGCCTCGTTCGTCTGCGTTTGTTTTATGGGTCCGTTTTTCCTCGCGTTCGGGCTCGATTACACGGGACGAGGAACTCTCATCTGGACGCCGGTTTTCGGAATCGTCGCGGTCGTTCCCGTACTGACGGTCGGACTCGCTGCGACGAATCCGCTCTTCCAGCTCGTCTGGACGAATTTCCAGCTCGAACCGGTGTTCGGGTTAGCGACGGTCACGTATACGATCCAGCCGTGGGGCGTCTTTGCCCTGTTGTTCTCGATTGGCACCGCCGGCGTTGGCTCGCTTTTGCTGATCGGTGCGATCTTGAGTTACGGACCACTGTATCGGCGCGAGGCCACGGCAGTCATCCTGAGTACGGCCCCGCCGTCGGTGGGCGTTGCAGTCTGGCTGTTCGAGATCGGACCGGCCCCGCAGTTGCATCTCACGGCGCCGCTGATGCTCATTCACGTCACGCTCGACGCCTACGCATTCGTCGGCACACACATGTTCGAGACGAATCCGGCAACCCAGCGGATGGCGGAACAAACCGGGCTCGATTCGCTGTCTGATCCCGTATTGATCCTCGATCCCGAACAGCAGATCGTCCGCGTGAACGACCGCGCCGAAGAACTATTCGTGGCCCCGCTTTCGACCTCGCTCCCTGTGTCGTTGGAGACGGCACTTGGCGTATCCTTGGAGACGCTTCGTGACACCGGTGAGCTCACCGTCGGCGCGGATGGCGGTGGGACGTTTTCGCTCTCGTATACTCCGTTGACGGACCCCGGCGGTGCATCGGTCGGGGGTATGATCGTCCTGTACGACGTGACCGACGAACGACAGCGAGAGCAGCAACTCGCGGTGCTCAATCGGGTCCTTCGGCACAACCTCCGGAACGAGACATCGGTCATCAGGGGCTACGCGGAAGTGCTCGAAGCCCACGCGGACGATCCCGAGCGTGCGACACAGGCGAGAAAGATCATCGCTGCGAGCGAGCGACAACTCTCGATTGCCGAGAAAGTGCGTAGCTTCGAGAAGGTCCAAAAGCGGGTCGTCAAACCCGAACGACTGTCGGTCACGGATGTCGTCGCCGAGATCGAACAGACGCATTCGACGACGTACAGTGACGCCGCTATCGACTGGACAGTGACGCCGCCGGACCTTCACCTTCGTAGTGATCCAGTGTTGCTCTCGATGCTCCTCGAGAATCTCGTCGAGAACGCACTTGTTCATTCGGACACGGCTGACCCGATAGTCTCTCTCAACGTCTCCGAATCAGGGGATGCAAATAAACACGTCCGCTTCGTGATCCGCGATAACAACGACCCCATCCCGGACCAGGAGATCGAAACACTTCGTGCAGGCGATGAGACACCGCTTCAACACGGGCAAGGAATCGGACTGTGGGTCGTCTACTGGTGTGTCCGTAAGCTACACGGTGACATCACCTTCGAGTACGACGAGGGGAACGTGCTTACAGTAACACTACCAGTGCGGGGACAGTGAACTCTCGTCCGCAAAACCACGGATTCGGGCGTTCTCACGGACGAAGTGAGTGTGGTCTCGGGAGAGCAAAGCTCTCCCGGTGGATTTGAACCACGAGGACCCGCTGCACTCGTCCTCTGGATTCAGCCCACCGGAACCCGTACTGCTCGTCACGGTCGCTCCTCGCAGGCATGGGCCCGGGCGGATTTGAACCACCGCATACCCGGTATCTCAGATACCGAGACGACCTCGCTATCGTATGAGCCGGGGGCTCTAACCAGACTGAGCTACGGGCCCGCATCCGTCCGTACCCTATCGCCTCAGTTAATTCTATCGTCTTTGCCATGTCAGCGACTCACTCGGAAGCCTTTTTTCCGAAACGACCCTACGGAACGTTACCAATGGGAATCGGCGGCTCGGACATGTATCGACAGCAGATCCTCGATCACTACAAGAACCCCCGCAACTACGGCGAGATCGAGGACGCAACGTTCACACACGTCGGCGAGAATCCAATGTGCGGCGACACAATCGAGATGGATGTCGTTCTCGACGACGACGAAACGACCATCGAACACGTCGCCTTCCGCGGTGATGGCTGTGCCATCTCTCAGGCCTCGGCCTCGATGCTCTCCGAGAAACTCCAGGGGATGGACACCGACACCCTCGAAGCGATGGACCGCGACGACATCGTCGACATGCTCGGCGTCGACATCTCACCGATGCGAATCAAATGTGCGGTCCTCGCCGAAAAGGTCGCACAGGACGGCATGGAGATCTACTTCGGCGAGAAGGACGATATAAATCGAACAACCACCGAAGACGGGTCGGACTCCACGTAAGTAATTCGCAGGGCCGTGTAAAACGGTTTTTCGGCCGATTCGGTCCGTGGTAAATTTTCGTCTATCGGACGGAGCGTCTTTTTATTATTAACGCGAGCCCGTCCCGCCAGCCCTGGTCAGCCCGCGAGAAAAATACAGCCAATCTGTGGCCGGTGTATCATGTACATATTTCCGATAATTACATCTCAGTCAGGGTAGCGTTTGCAGACATACAGCGCGAGCAACTGCGCGCCTTTTTGCGACGAGAACGGAAGGACGGCATCAAAAATGAGCTGTAAGGAGTATATTTATCGATATCCAGTACAACTGCTGGCATATGAATCGTCGGAAATATCTGGCAACTATTCCAACGGGCGTAAGTGGATTGGCTCTGGCAGGCTGTACTGATAACAACACAGAGAATACAGAAGATACAGAAGACACAGAAGATCCAGATAACACAGATAACACAGATATTCCAACTTTCGAACTACCGAGGTGTTCCTCATCGACATCTATCAAAATCACAAGAATCGATGGGCACGATGCAGTAATAGAAAACACAGACGTCAATCAACGAGCAGTTAGATTTGCGGCATACACAGATAACGAAGAGTACACTGATACAGACTTTATCGGTGAGAATCCGATAACTGAGTATTATGTCGTTAATGCAGGTGCGACTTTGGGAGTTGAATTACCAGACAGCACTCTTATCAGTGGGAATGAACACATCGGATTGCCGATAGATAGACTCGAGGTACAGACTGCCTCTATAGATGATGACGGCTATCGGGGGGAGTGGGAAGAGGGCGGTTGTATCAATCCTGATGAATTGGACTATGATAGCGAAATCCATCGATTGCGGGATTTAGGTGAAGTTGACAGACCAAACGATGACGATTCGTCTACCCCAACTGAAACGGGGACACAATTTGTACTACGTGTTGCAGTAGCCAGAGGTGGCGGTACTGGCCCATACGACGAAGGCGACTTTTACGTTCGTTTCAATATAGAAATGGAAGAACTCACGAAAGAGTTGGATTTTGAAATAGAACTTGAGAAACAATCCGGAGATGTGGTGAGAAAATCAAAGACCACCTCGAGTGAAAATTTTGATATTACTCTGGAAGATGTGTGGGACGGTGACATTACTCGAGCTACGATACCGACGGAGTTTCGAGAGTCCACGTATCGCCTTTTCATTAATGACGAGCAAGTTCTTGAAGCCAGTTGCTCAGATACCAGTACCGGAGCTTATGCCTGTCAACACTCTGGGACAGTTGATTTAGAATAGATACGTAGTACGTATTGCACGAGACGTTTCTGAGTGGTCGCGCAGGCGATTCGAGCCGCAAAGCCCGCGTGGATCCCTTTCTTTCACGTTTTTAGGAAACCCACGTACGGACTGCGATATCTCTTTTCGCCGGCTTGGACAGAACGGTCTTCGAGCACTCATACTGGCTGCCAGCATCCGCATCGCTCGATAGATATCAACGACTATGTCGTTTGATCGTCGTATCCCGAACATGGAAAATGCCGTATCCGATGGTGAATCATCTTCGGATAACCCTGCGTCGGTGAACAGGGAACGGTTGTCGACCGACGGCAGACGTCGGGATCCGCCCCAACAGAACGACCGACAGCACCAAGGACAACGACCACGGGAACAGCAACAACCCCGGGGACAACAACCGCAGGGACGGCAGCCGTCCAGGGGACAAGGGCCAACTGGAGGCAGACCGCCCAGTCAGGGGAACGGCGGCGGTGGCTTCAGCCGTCGCGGGTTGGTGCTCGGTGGCGGCGGTGTCGCCGTTGCCGGGTGGTTTTTCTTTCTCCGGTCGGATTCAGACGACGGTTCGACCGGAGACTCCGGACCGGATCCGACGAGAAGCGAGACCAGCGTTGTCGAAGCCTACTACGGCCACGTACAGAACCGAAATTTCGACGGGGCGAAAAGTCTCATCCACCCCGAGACGTCCACGCCGTCGGATCAACAACTCGAACAGCTCGCCGATACGCTCGAGGGCGTCACCGCTATCGAGGCCGCCGTTGCGAACGGGCCGACACCGGACGCGGATCGGTCCAGATACGATACCGTCCAGGCGTTCGAGGCCGTCACCGTAACGATTGAACAGGAGGACGGCGGAACCAATTACGTGTCGGGCACTGTCGCACACCACACCGACGGGCGGTGGCTGGTCTGGTTTTAGGAAGCTCTCGCTTCTGAAACGTTTCAGGAGAACTCACTCCGAGAGCGTCGCTTCCGTGTCGATTCCGTACACGCGGGCGGGAGTCTCCACGTGCGCGCGACGGACTGCCTCCTCGTAGCCGTTTTCGAGCAGCCAGCGAACGCGGTTTGGGACCGTCTTCGGGCCGAGCACCGCTCCCGGGCGATCCGGATCGTCCAGAAAGTCCGTCTCCATCAAAAAGGAACCGCCGTGTTCTGCACCGTCCTCCAGCGCGTCTTTGTTCGAGATGATGCTCGGAATCGGGCCGTCGACGTACCCCCCTGAATAGTGCTTGACGACCTGCTCGCGCGGGAGGCCGCGGTCCTCGGCCCACTCGGCGACTTCCCGGAAGTTTTCACCGCCCTCCGTGTGTAACTGGACGGCACAGCCGACCTCCGCGCCCAACTCGAAGGCGTGTCTCATCACCTCGTTCGAGGCCTCCCAGACCGCGTCGCTCACGTCGTAGTGAGGCCGCCCGGACTTTATTGCCAACGCGGGACCGTCGGCGACAAACTCCGCCGCAACGTCGAGTCCTGACTGCATGAGATCACGCGCCTTTTCGGGCGTGTAGCCGCCCTCGACCAACTGGGAGATCAGCGCCGGGTGGACACCGAGGACCGGCCACGCTCGCCCGGGGAGGCGCTCGGAGGCCGCCGCTGTCACCTCGCGGGTGATCTCGAAGGTTTCCCGGAAGGCGTCGGTACTCTCCACGTCGTCGACCAGATACCACGAGGGTTTGTTGAGGACGAGCAGATGCGTGCCGCCGGCGTTGGCGAAGTCCTCGGCGTGGGACGCCCCGTCGCCGTTGACAGGATCCAGATGCAGATGGTTGTCGAGAACCGGCGTGTCTAACTCCGTGTTCATACCCGGCCGTCGGTGTCCACACTCAAAAAGCCGTTCGGCTCGCTGGCTGTGCGTTCAGAGGGTGATCGAGCGGTGGGCGGTATTCTGCAGGGCATCGGAGCGGCCGTACTCGCCGGGCGCGACGGCGACGGTCCGGGCGCCCTCACGGGCGGCGCGTTCGATCACCGGCTTGAAATCCGTATCCCGAGAGACGATCACGAGGATCTCGACCGTCCCGTCGACGACCGCGGCCGTGGCATCGACAGCCAGTCGAACGTCGACGTCGCCGCTGGTCGTAATCACGTCGAACCCGCGCGCCTCGCCGGCCTGGATCAGCGAGGGTGTCGCGTGTTCGTCGAGATACAATCGTACCGTGGCGGCGGTTCCCTCCTCGTCAGCGATCTCACGGAGGTCGTCGAGGTCGGTGTCGAACTCGTCGCGGAGGACGTTCGGTCCGTCGACGAACAATCCCACCCGCGTCGAGTCCTCCGAGAGCCGTCCCAGCAGGTCCATACCTCCCGGATCGGTCCCGCCGGATATAGTCTCACTGAACTCGGTCAGCGAGCGGGACCGCGCGGTTGCTGTCGTGTCGCCGCGTCAGTCTCGTCGAGCAACCTCCCGATTCGCTCCTCCAGCGGCGGGTGCGTCGAGAGCAGTCGGTGCCGTCGTCGTCGCTGGTCGTCGTGGGTGTACAAAAGCGACTGGAGGCCGCGATGTGGGTCGGCCACGCGCTGAATCTTCGAGAGCGCCCGGGCGAGGGCTCCCGGGTTGCCCGTGACGGCGGCGGCGCGCCGGTCCGCGCGATACTCCTGCCGTCGCGAGCGTGCCAGAAACAGCAGCGTGAACACGCTCAACAGCCCCGTCAAAACGAGACCGATCCCGTACTGAAAGAGGTCCGCGAGGCCGACTTGCCGCCGAGTCGGATCCCCGGCGATCCAGCCCGCGGCGCGGTCGACGCCGATCAACAGGAGCAAGACCGGGAGCAAGACGACGTAGACGATGCCGACGAGAAGCCGTGTCAGCGTGAGTACAACTGTGTTGATGAAGGTGTCGTACTGCTCCATGTGGGCCAGTTCGTGGGCGAGGATCCCTTCGAGTTCCTCGACGGTGAGCAGATCAAGCAGGCGACGGTCGACGATGATCGCGCCGCGCCGCGGCCCGCCGACCGACAGCGCGTTGGGTGAATCCAGATCCGCCAGGAGCAACGGTGGCTGTGTGACGGACATCTGTTCGCACAACTGATCGAGACGGCGATAGACAGTCGGAGCGCGCTGGCGCGGCAACTCCCGGGCATCCAGGCTGGCGGCGAGTCGAACCACTCCCTGCCGATACCCAAGGTACGCGCCGACCAGTGTGATTCCCGCGAACGTCACGACGATAACGGCCGGGCTGGGCGGGTTCGCGGCGATCCACTCGATTGCAGTAAACCCCAGCAGCGCTATCCCCGTGTAGACGATCAGCGTGGCGACGCCGATGAGGATCATCAGCGTGCGGGCGAAGGGGTTCGACATGAGGGGCCCAACTACTGAACGGTTCGGTCAGGATTCACAAAAGGATCCTCATCGTGAATGCTCCTGATCGAGGTGCCGCGGCGGCGGCTACGACCTGAGATGCCGGCTGATGATCTCCTTTTGGATCTCCGAGGTCCCCTCGTAGATGGTCGTCACCTTCGCGTCGCGGTAGTACCGCTCGACATCGTACTCCTTGGTAAAGCCGTAACCGCCGTGGATTTGGAGCGCCTCGCTGGCGACTGACTCGGCGGTTTCGCTGGCGAAGTACTTGGCCATCGAGGCGGACAGCGGATCGACCTCGTCGCCGTCGTTTTTCCGGGCGGCGTCGCGCGCGAGTAGGCGAGCGGCCTGCGCCCGCGTCTGCATCTCGGCGAGGGTGTGCGCCACCGCCTGATGGTCGATGATTGGTTGGCCGAACTGCTCGCGCTGTTGGGCGTATTCGAGCGCGTCGTCCAGCGCCGCCTGTGCGAGCCCGACGGCCTGGCTCGCAATCGCGATCCGGCCGCCAGTCAGCGTCGATAGCGCCGCCTTCAGCCCCGCACCGACATCGGTGAGCCTGTTCTCGGCGGGGATTCGGGCATTCTCGAAGACCAGCGTCGTCGTATCGCTGGCCCGCAGGCCGAGTTTGTCTTCTCTTTTGCCCACGTGGACGCCCGCCGTCTCTTTGGGGACGAGAAACTGCGTGATCGAGTTCGGATCGTCGCGGTCGGTCTTCGCGAAGAGAATCACGACGCCCGAACGCTGCCCGTTGGTGATCCACTGTTTCGTCCCGTTGATGACGTACTCGTCGCCGTCGGGGCGGGCCTCGGTCGTCATCTCGGCGGGGTTCGAGCCGGCCTGTGGCTCCGAGAGCGCGAAGGCCCCGACCGGTCGACCGTCGTTCATCGCGGGCAGCCACTCCTCGCGGTGGGTCTCCGAGCCGAAATTCCGGATGCAGGAGGTCGCCAGACAGTGGACCGACAGCGCCGTCGCCAAGGAGAGATCACCGCGGGCCAGTTCTTCGTTGATGAGGCTGTAAGTCACCTGATCGGCATCGAACCCGCCGTATTCCTCCGGAACTGTGAGGCCGGTAAACCCGAGGTCCGCGAGTTCGTCCCACAGATCCTCGGGAAACTCCTGGTGTTCGTCGGCCGCCGCTGCCCGCGGTTTCACCTCCTCGTCGACGAACTCCCGAAGCGTCTCCCTGATCAGTTCCCGTTCCGAATCCTGCGATGGCTCCATACCTCCACGTACGGCGAGCGCCCCTAAAACGGCTGGTGAGAACCGACAGGGGTTTGCCCGCCCTCGTCACAGCCACGGGTATGTGGCAGGTCATGCCAGCCTACGACAGTTACGAGGAGGCACGGCGGGAGTTCGAGTGGGCCCTTCCGGAGTCGTACAATCCGGCGCGTGATCTCTGCCGGACACACGACTCCGATTCG
>JBLGCM010000030.1:0-8489 GCA_047617345.1 Natronomonas sp.
TTCGTGAAACCGAAGCCGGGTCCTGTGAGAGAGAGTTTCGACAGGGTCGGCCCGTGGGCACCTACAGGCTATCGTCCGGCCGGTCGTAGACAGTGTCAAGTGCGTCCGCCGCCAGGGCAACGATGGTTCCGATTCTGGTCTTCTGGAGGTTCCGCGAGGAGTACAGACAGCCCAGTTCCTCTAGCGTTCGTTCGCTGCCCTCGAAACTGTACGTCGACCGGGCGAGTCGTCCCTCGGGACACCGCGTCGTGGCGACCAGGGGTGTATCGGCCTCCGTGTACGCTTCGAGTCTGGGGATGATTGACGGCGGGATGTGTCCCGCACCCGTCGCGGCGATGCAAAGCGCCGCACACGCCGATTCTGGTGGAATGTGTGCGGGTGGCATATCCGCAGTGACTGTGACCGCGCCCACCGCGTTGGTGATTCTATCCGGGTCCGGGTCCAGCACTGGGCGGGTCCGGTCGGGTCGCCGGAGCCACCGGATCCGGTCCTCGTCGTGAACGCCGAGCGGTCCACGCTCCGGCGACCGGAACGTATCGACGTTCATCGAGTGGACCTTGGTGACATCACGGGCGGCGTGGACGCGCTTGTTGAGACAGACAAAGACTCCCTGTGAGCCCACCGCCTCCGTCAGCGCCGTCCGGACGCCTGCGAGCAGATTTATCGGCCCATCGGGGCTCGCAAGTGAGGGGTTGCGCATGGCGCCGGTAAAGACGACCGGCGTCGCCCCGCTGTAGCACCAGTCTACGAAGAAGGCGGTCTCTTCGAGAATATCCGTTCCCTGCGTGACGACGATCCCCGCCACGTCGGACCGCTCATCCAGGTGTTCGATGGTATCGACCAGATCCACCATGCCGCCGACCGTGAAATGTGGGCTGGGGATCGTCGAGAAATCGTGTGTCTCGATCTCGCAGGGTAGTTGTGGGACTGCCGCGACGAGGTCGTCGGCCCACAGGTCGGGGTTTGCCCCCTCGTCACCATCCGCTGTCGGTGCAATCGTCCCGCCAGTCGAGATGACAGTAACAGTCATAGCCTGGCGCTCGTCGGGACAATGCAAGTAGCTACCGATTCACACGATGTTCGTTCGCTCGACGATATCCTCGGCCGTCTCGCTTGCCTCGTCGAGAATCGACGAGAGTGACTCCCCGACCGCCAGTTCACGCAAGTCCATGACGATATCGCCGGCACAAAGCACAGTGTCGATCTCGAAGCCCTGCAATCCGTAGATGAGTGCGTGGACCGGATCCGGAACGGGTGTGAGATGTGGATGGTCGAGATCCACGACGGCCAGATCTGCCTGCGTCCCCGATTCGAGCGACCCGAGGTCGTCTTCGCGGCCGATTGCAGCTGCGGCCTCCCTGGTCACCATGTCGAGTGCCTGCTGGGCGGGGACGACACCGGGGTCGCGGTGATACCCCTTGTGGCCACTGGCGGCCATGCGGGCGTCCATGAGCGGGTTGACAGTGTCGCTCAGGATCGAGTTGTCGGTTCCGAGCCCCATCGTGACACCGCTGTCGCGCATCTCGACGACCGGGGCGAACCCGGTCGCCAGCCGCATGTTTGCCTGAATGTTGTGGACGACACGCGTGTCCGTCTTGGCCAGTATCCTGACGTCGTTCTCGCCGATCTGCACACAGTGTCCCAGCAGCGCCCGGTCGCCGAGATAGCCGACGTTGCGCAGATACTCGATGCTCGACATCGGACCTTGTTCCTGAACCTCGGCCTCGGAGACGTGGGTCGTCGTCATCACGTCGTGTTCCTCGGCGATGTCGTAGGCCGCCCGGAGCGCCTCGGGAGTCGCCGATTCAAGCGTGACCGGCGATGGCCAGATCGACTGGCGGCCACCGGCACTCCCGTGGTACTCCTCGATCAACCCGCGCACGCCCTCGAGTGCGGTTTCCGTCTCGAAGCTGAGCCGATCCAATGGGGGCCGTACGGTGTCTGGATCCCGGGCGATGATATCGCCGTACAGCGACTCGAAGTTCTCGTCGGATTCGGCGTCCCTGATGCCAGCCCCAAAGATGCTCCTGATCCCCATCTCGTCGTAGACGCCGAGTTTCGCGTGTGTCTGGTCGAGGTCGTCCCAGAGCATCTCGGTGTCGTTTTCGACGAAGGTAGTCATCCCCGCCTGGATGCCCTCGGCACAGTAGAGTTTCGCAGCCGTGGCGTGTTCGTCGGGCGACATCGAGAGTGTGCCCGGTTGCTTGACGTTGAACAGCCAGTCGTACAGTCCGCGGTCGGTCTCGAAGGCACCCCGGAGGAGAATATCCGAGACGTGCGTGTGCGCGTTAATCAGCCCCGGGATCACAGCAGCGCCATCGGCGTCGATGATCCGGTCGGGGTCGGTCTCCGACTCAACGCGTGAGGCAGGGCCGACGGCAGTGATAGTATCGTCAGTGATGGCCACGGCGCCGTCCTTGATGACCTCCCTGTCGACGTTTTGGGTGACGACGTGGCCGCCGGTAACGAGGATATCCGTCATCGCTTCACCCGGAATTTGGCGGTGTCGTTGTACTGGACGGTCCGACGTCTCGGCCGCTGTCTGCTCGGATCCATGTCCAGCTAGAGGGGTCACCGCTATATATTAGGGCTGGAAATGGGGAATATTTCGTCGGAGTGGGGGCGGCGACAAAAGAGTGTCCCCTACGGTTCCAGGTAGACTATCCCGTCCTCAACGCTGACATCGAGCGTGGGGACGGAGATGTCCTCGAGACTGATGTGGTTGCCAGTCTCCAGTTCGTACGACCAGCCATGCCAGGGGCAGGTGATCGTCGGGGTATCCTCGTCGTAGTGCTGTCGTTCCCGTTCGCCCGGTTCGGTTTCCTCGGTAACCAGTTTCGGGCGGACGGTTCCCTCCCCGACGGGGCCACAGTCGTGGGCACACCGGTTCAAAATTGCGTAGTACTCGCTGTCGACGTTGTGGACGCCGAAGCTCTGCCCGTCGACGGTGACGAGTTCGCACTCGCCCGGTTCGAACGTTGAGTCCGCTTTGACGGGGACGCGGTCGCTCATATATCGTACAACTCCTCGGCGTTTCCGGCCAGTACCTGTGCTTTCTATTCTTCCGAGAGGAAGGGCAGATCTGTCACCATCGAGGGCCGGTCGTAGTCCCAGTGTGGCCAGTCCGAGGAGTACATAAACGTGTTCGCACCGTCCATGACGTTGAACACACCTTCGAGAAACTGCGGATCGGCAGTGCTCTCGAACGGTTGCGTGCCAAAGTATATGTCCTTGACGTACTCACTCGGTTTTTGTTCGAGATGGGGGGCTTCCCCGGGCCGTTTGAGATAGTTGTCGTCGAACCACGAGAGATAGCTCGCCAGCCACGTGACGCCACACTCCATGAACGCCATGTCAAGGTCCGGATACTTCTTCGGAATACCCTGAACGATGAGACTCGTCAACTGCTCCATGTTGTGTTCGAGAAAGCCAGGCGTATGCGTCGCAAGCATCGTCTCGAAGTCTTCAAACTTGTTCGAGTCGATGTCGGCGCCAGCAGAGTGGAAGTTGACCGGGAGCCCCATCTTTTCACACCGCTCGTAGATTGGTTCGCACTTGCGGTTGCCAAGCGGTTTCTGTGAGCCCGGCGTGATCATGTACGCTCCGACAAACCCTGGGTCGTTTTCAACCATATCCAGGACTTCCATCGACGCTCGTTCGTCCTCGTAGGGAATCGGTGCCATCGTATAGATACCGTCGTCAGGGTCAAGGAACGTGTCCCTCGCGTACCGGATGTACCCCTTGGCAAATTCGCTCGTCCGGTCGGACACCGACCTGGCGGTCGTCTCCGAGATTATCGGATTTATGACGGGCAACGAACACACGTTCCTCAACATCTCGATGCCAGCGGCGCTATCGTCGCTGCAGGCCGCCCACGGCGCCGAGGGGTCGACGCTCGTTACTCGGGTGGTCGCGAACGGAACGGAACTTGGCGCACAGCTCAGCGGGACGGGCGACCAGTGGTTCACTGCGCCCTCGGTCAAACCCGAGGGTGGCAACTTTCTGGCGGGATACGACGAAGGCGACGCCGCACCAGCGCTGGGGGACTCGTTTGTGACGGAAGCGACGGGGCTGGGCGGGTTCGCACTCGCTGCCGCGCCGGCAATCAGCGACTACCTCGGGGTCTCGGCGGCGGACTGTCGTGGGGCCACCGAGGAGATGTACGCGATTACGCTCGCCGAACACGACGAGTACACCATTCCCGCATTCGACGACCGTGGCACGCCGGTCGGGATCGACGCCAAACGGGTCGCCGAATCGGGAGCCCGCCCGGTATTCAACGGCGGGATAGCACACAGAGAGCGCGGTGTCGGGCAGGTCGGGGCTGGCCTCGGCCGCTTGCCCGTGGAACCGTTCGAACTGGCAGCGGAGGCCATCGAGAGTTGACAGTTCCACACGTGGGGATACTGTTCCGGATGGAGGGGTACTGTCCGCTGTCCCACCGTGGCAGAAAACTCCACCAGGCGGTGTCGAATATTTATTCCCCTACAGCCAGCAGTACCAATATCAATGGCTGTAGCGATCCCGGTTACTGTGCTGTCCGGCGTCCTCGGTGCGGGGAAGACGACGCTTCTGAACCACGCACTGACAGCAGCCGACGACAGGGAGATCGCGGTCGTCGTCAACGATATGGGCGATGTCAACGTCGACGCCGAACTGGTCGAACGTACTGTCAAGGGTGTCAACGGCGAGGATATCGTGGAGCTCTCGAACGGCTGTATCTGCTGTAGTATACAGGGTGAACTGGCCGAGGGGGTCATCACTCTCGCCGAAGCCGAACGGTTCGATCACCTCCTCGTCGAGCCTTCCGGTATCAGCGATCCAAAGCAGGTCGTCAAACGGTTTCTCAGGGGCAGGGTCGCCGGCTACTACGACGTGAGCAGCGTCACGACCGTGGTCGACGCACGGCGGTTCTACGACGCTTTCGAGACGGATTCGGGCGATAGCCCAACAGTGGACGACAGACCGCTCGCCGAACTGATGATCGAGGGTGTGGAGTTCTGTGATACGGTTGTCGTCAACAAAATGGATCTGGTGATGGCTGCCCAGCAGGAGTCGTTGCTCGATAGCCTCCGTGTACTACAGCCCGAAGCAACGTACATCCCGACCCAGTTCGGGGCCGTCGATCCCGAACGGATCCTCGATCAGTCCCGCTTCGACCCACAGACGGTCGATGAGGCCCCGCGCTGGAAACAGCTCCTCGGGGACGACTCCGAGCAGCTCGAACACGGGAGCCACCTCCACCGGGAACTCTACATGTCGTTTACGTATGCCAGCCACCGGCCGTTTCATCCCGGGCGACTCGTTGAGACACTCACGACGCTTCCCCGTGGTATCCTCCGGATGAAGGGGCGGCTCCACGTCACTGGCCGGCCCGGGACCGCACTCGATCTCTCGATGGCCGGCGGGGAAATCCACGTCACTGCCTCGGGCCGATGGATCGCGTCGCTCGAACCGTCCCGCCAGCAATGCTACCGGGAGAGACGCAACCTCGACTGGGACGACGGCTGGGGCGACCGGAAGACCGAACTGGTCGTGATCGGCCGTGATCTGCCCGTCGAATCCATAACTAACGCCTTCGACGCTGCCCGCTGTACCGACCCGGAACTGGGCGCGGACGGGTTCGAGAACCCATTCGCCAGCGACGAGGACGAGCGATTGTTACTGTGATTGCGCGCGGTAACCGTTTGAACAGCCGTCGTTCGGGATGATTCCCGCCGACTGCGGTCGGGACCGACCGCCCTCCCGTTTTGATCTTGTCATTCGCGGACTCTCGAATGCAAAAATGTAATACCCACGGGGTCGAACTTGCCGTTTACATGCATGCCTTTCAGTCATACCGGTTGATCGGTGAGAATCCGGCACTGCTGGTGATCGACCCACAGCGAGATTTCCTACATACGGACGGGGATCTCTTCTGTCCCACCACGTCCGACGATTCGGACGTCTCGACGGTTATCGAGCGCATAAACAAACTGGTCGACACGGCGCGGACGAACGACGTACCGATCATCTGGTCGAAGGAACTCCACAGAGAGGACGGCTCAGACAGGGGCACGGAACTGCTCCGGGAGGATCCGACACACACGACCTGTGGCACCTGGGGTGAGGAATTCGTCGACGAACTTGACGTGGACGCCTCCGATCTTGAACCCGCCGAGTACGTCGTCGGGAAACGGCGGTACAACCTGTTTCACGGCACTGACCTGGATCACCTCCTTCGCACCTTCGACGTCGATACCACCATCCTGACAGGTGTCACGACGAGCGTCTGTGTTCACTACACCGCCCAGGGGGCACTGGAGCGTGATTACGTCTACCGCACGGTAGAGGAGTGTACTGCCGACAAGAACAGAGAGTACCACGAGGCCGGGCTTCGCTGTCAGGAGCAGATCCAGGATGGCGGCGTCCAGCCATTCGATCGGATTCACGAGGAACTGGCGACCTACGAGGGCAGTCCCATCGTCGAGCAGCTCAAATCCGAGGGAACACTCGCGACACCGGTCTCCGATTGATCACTCCGGCCCGAGGCGTCCGTCACAAAAGACGGGCTGTGTCCACGCGACTGCGCCGTCAGAGCCCTCGACTCTTGCCCTGACGTACTGTTCAGTCCCCGTAAAGGAATACGACGGCGTGTACGATTCGTCGATCTCCAGAACCGTGGCGGCGTCTCCGGAGCCGTCGTCTTCCTGTTCCTCATCGCCGGTTTCTCTCCCGATGAACTTCGTCCGGTAGCGCGTCGGATTGTGCTGTCTGGACGACCAGCCGATGTCCTTGCTCTCCCGCGGGAGTGTGAGTTCGAACTCGTCTTCGGTGACGGTGACATCCTCGAACGCGATGGGGAGAGTGAGTTCGTGTCGGACCGAGTAGAAGTCACCCCGCTCAACGGCGTCGATGACTGATTCGACCGAGAGGTCCCGGGCGTAGACGAACACCGACGTTCGGTCTGGCAGTGCTGGCGGATACGTTTTGATATCGCCGTTCACTGGCCTCGTTTCCGGTCCGACCCGGTCAATGTGATGGGAGTCGTCCGAGGCGATTGCGTACAGCACGCGGCCGGTCGCGAGCACCCTGTCCCACATCTCGGTCGTCGACGGATACCCCCCGCCGCCGGCGTCGTTCATCCCGGGCTCGGTCGTGATCATCTCGAAGTGCCAGAGCAGTTCTGGGTCGACACTCAGCAGTTCGTCGACACCAGCAGCCCACGTGAGATTCGGGTGTGCGATGGCCGGTATCCCGTCGGCCTCCGCGATCCACTCCGACTGCAGACTGTAGGTCTGGTTTGCAGGCTCGGATGGGACAGAAACCGCCCTGTCGTCCCCGGGCTGTTCGCCCGTGCTCTCAAGAAAGGCGTCGTCAACCGGCGAGACGACGCTGTCGAATTGAATCTCCGCCGGGCTCCCGCCGTAGCCCATCACGTCCAGAATCGTGTTCTCGTGACGGGTACTGGTGTTGATGCCCGGGACGACGAGAAACCGTTCGTCCTCGTCGTAGACGGATTTCAGACCCTCTACCGGCGTCGCGTAGTTGATGTCGGTGACGACGACGAACTCGTAGCCGTGTTCCCTGTACCACTGCACCATCTCCGATTTGTCATGGACGTTCGTGTGGACGTGCAGCTGTCCACGGTACCACTCACGGTCGTCTGCACTTTCCGCCGACGAAGCGGAAAACACCCGTGAGTATCCGGTGTCAGCACACATGCGTCACATGGTATTTCGGGAGAGGTTTGAACGCTCTTATGTTGAGTCCTGTAATGAACTGAGAGCGAAGCAGTCGATTACCCCGTGAATGGGTGCTTCGATCGGTATCAGTGAGCGCATAAATCCAAACGCATGGACTGCGGTCTGCAGGCCATCTTTGGACAGACCACGGAATTTTTGCAACCATGGTTCTGTCACTGACCAGAGGCACTCAAGTTGATTCGTATGAACGCCGTCCTCAGTGACAAACTCGTCGTCGTGAACGACGATCTTATGTTCGTACTCCATGGCCAGATACGCTCGGTGTGCATCACTCCAGACCTCTCCCATCTCCTAGAAGAGGTCGTCAGTCGTCATGAGTACTAACTCTAACTCATCCTCGTACTTCGAGCCCTCCAGACCTGGCCGTGGCGGCTCCTGTCTCTTGTATCCCGAACACGTCTGTGGTGTCTCATCGACCTGCGTCGGGCCGCCGACGCAGGGAGCAATCGTCGCCCACACAACCGGGAAGCCGTCGAGAAACGCGGTCTCAAACTCGTCTACCGCATCGGCGATTGTGTGGTAGTCGTGGGTGAACAACCGTGAGATTGCTCGTGTACTCAGCAGCGTATCCACGTAGAGGACGAACATTAACAGGAGCTTGCCGTCCGCAAGCTCCTTGTTGGCAAACGGTGTCCCGCTGGTATACCGTGGGAAGCATCCGTCTTTAGCTAAGAGAGAAACCGCGTGACAGCAGCGGCTTATCGAGGTTTCTTTTCGCGAGGAACGAGGAGGCGGCAGGTGTGG
>JBLGCM010000031.1:0-8467 GCA_047617345.1 Natronomonas sp.
CGTCGGCGTGGATCGACAGAACATCTCAGACCTCGACGACCCCGACGCGACCGTCGAGTCCATCCGCGGAGATATCACCGACGAGTGGACCCGCGACGAGATCCGCCGCGTCGTCGGATCGGGCGACGACGAGCGCCCGGTCGACGTGGTCGTCTCCGATATGGCCCCGAACATGAGCGGGGAGTACGACCTCGATCACGCGCGGTCGGTCCATCTCGCGCGGCAAGCCTTCGACGTGGCGACGGAGGTACTGGCTTCGGGCGGTGATCTCGTAGTCAAGGTCTTCGACGGCCGCGATCTGACCGATCTCGAAGACGAGATCGACGAGGAGTTCGAGTACGTCCGGCAGATGCGTCCCGACGCCTCCCGGGACTCCTCCTCGGAACTCTACCTCGTCGCCAAGAACTTCCTGACGGCACCGGTTCGACCGGGCGACGAAGTGGCGGTCGAGATTACCGACACCGGCGAAGAGGGAGACGGCGTCGCCCGCGTCGACGGCTTCACGTTGTTCGTCCCCGGCGCGACGGAGGGCAAAACCTACCGCGTGGCGGTCGACGACGTGAAACCACGCTTTGGCTTCGCCGAAATTATCGAGTGAGCACACGAAACGAATCGCCTCATTGATCCGTGGCAAGGAAAACCTTCGAAAACGTGTGAAATACAGAAACGCGATTTTATTCGTCGTGCTCGCGGCCGTCTGGGGGAGCGCGTTCACCGCGATCAGGGCGGGGCTAGAGTATTTCCCGCCGGTGCTGTTCGCCGCCCTGCGATACGATCTGGCGGGCGTCATCATGCTCGGCTACGCCGTCTACGCCACCGACCGCTGGCGGCCCCGCGACCGCGCGGAGTGGGTGATCGTCGCCATCGGCGGCGTCTTTCTGATCGCGGCGTATCACGCCTTCCTGTTCGTCGGCGAGCAGGGAACGACCAGCGCCGCGGCGGCGGTCGTCGTCAGCCTCTCGCCGGTGTTGACGACCGGGTTCGCCCGCGTGTTGCTGCCCGAGGAACGGCTCACCACCCTGGGACTGATCGGCCTCGCCGTCGGATTCGTCGGCGTGGCGGTACTGAGCAACCCCGATCCCGATAATCTGGCGACGACGCGGACCGTCTCACTCGGTCTCGTCTTCCTCGCGGCGGTTTCGTTCGCGCTGGGGAGCGTGCTGACCCGACGGGTCGAGGGGGAGTTGCCAATCGAGACGATGGAAGCGTGGTCGATGTGTCTCGGCGCGGTCCTGATGCACGGCGTCAGTCTCGGATTGGGCGAGTCGGTCCAGAGTGTGGAGTGGACAACAGAGGGACTGATCGCGCTCGGATATCTGAGTCTCGCGGC
This sequence comes from Natronomonas sp., assembly GCA_047617345.1. Classification (GTDB taxonomy): domain Archaea; phylum Halobacteriota; class Halobacteria; order Halobacteriales; family Haloarculaceae; genus Halovenus. Next base: position 1,331 of record JBLGCM010000031.1, read on the forward strand.
CAGCGCCGCCGGTTTCCTGATCTACTTCGATCTGCTGGACCGACTGGGGCCCATCGAGATCAACCTCGTCTCCTACGCGGCACCGTTCGCGGCGGCCGTGACGGGCGTTGTCTTCCTCGGCGAGACGCCGACGGTGTTTACCGTCGTCGGCTTCGGGCTCATCTGTGGCGGATTCGTGTTGATCAAACGCGAGGCGATCCGGGAGGAGTTGCTCGGAGTTTCGGCGGCGGGCGTCTCCGACGATTGACGGCGGTTCCGGGCATCAGCGATAAAAAACAGTCGGCATACTTATCCCCCGGTCACTGTTAACTCGGGGTATGTTGAGCGCGAAGATGGAGGATTATCTGAAGGCCATCTACGAGATCAAACAGCGGGAGGGGGAGCCGGTCTCGACATCGAGCATTGCCGAGGTACTCGACGTGACTCCGCCGACAGCGACCAGTATGATGGAGAAACTCGAAGACAGAGGGCTGGTCGAACGGGAGAAATACAAGGGCGTCGAGCTCACCCGTGAAGGAGAAACTGTCGCGCTCGAAGTGATCCGCCACCATCGCCTGCTCGAAACGTATCTCGCCGAACAGCTCGGCTACGACTGGGCGACGGTCCACGAAGAGGCGGACACGCTCGAACACCACATCAGCGAGGAGTTCGAGCAGCGGGTCGCGGAGGTGCTCGACGACCCCGAGGTCGATCCCCACGGCGATCCGATCCCGAACGACGCGCTCGAACCGGTCACCGAGGACGACGACCGCCGACTGAGCAACCACGACGAGGGCGAACGACTCCGGGTCACCCGCGTCCGTGACCGCGACCCGGAGGAGCTCGCCTATCTCCAGGAGGAAGGGATCACCCCGGGAACGGTCGTGACCGTCGAAGAGGTCGCGCCAATCGGCATGGTGACGCTTCGGCTCGGCGAGGGCGGAACCGTCTCCTTGCCCGATTCGATCGCCGAGGCGATCCGCGTTCGTCCGCCGGGCGAACACGTCGGGACGGCCTCAGTAACAGAATGACGATGCGCGACATCGACGACACCGACGAGGAAATCCTGACGCTTCTGCTCGAAGACGGCCGCAGAGCCTACAGCGAAATCGCCGGGGAGGTCGGCCTGTCCGCGCCGGCCGTGTCCGATCGGGTCGAGCGGTTGCGAGAGATCGGACTGATCGAGAAGTTCACCGTCGACCTCGACCGGGAGTTACTCCGGGGCGGCCACTCGCTGCTCCTGACCATCGAAGGGGCGCCGGGCAGCGGCGAATCCATCGCCGACGCGCTCGAATCCGACGAGCGGACCGACCACGTCTTTCGAACCGTCGACGAGACCGTCGTCTGTACGCTGGTCGGCGAGGAAAGTGATGTCGAGCAACTGATCGCCGGAGAACTCGACCGCGACCGGATCAGCGACTACCGCGTCCAGTTGCTCGGCAGCACGTCCTGGCAGCCGACGATACAGGAATCGACACTCGCTCCGGAGTGTGTCGAGTGTGGCAACACCGTCACCCCCGAGGGCGAACGCGAACGGATCGACGGCGACGTCTATCACTTCTGCTGTTCGTCCTGCGCGGCGAGTTTCCGCGAGCGCTACGAGGAACTCCAAGAGGGCGTTTGACGGGGAGCGAAGTCGAATAATATTAAAGGGTGACCGCGTTAGCAACGACAACGATGGCGATCAAACCTGCGTACGTCAAGAAGACAGGTCGGACGCTGATGGAGCAGTATCCGGACGCGTTCGGACCGGACTTCGAACATAACAAAGAGGTCGTGATGGAACTGACGAACATCGAATCCAAGGGGGTTCGAAACCGGATCGCGGGCTACGTTACCCGGAAGATGGCGACGCCGCAGGAAGCGAACTAGGCCCTTCTCTTCGACGAGCGTGCTGTCGTAAATCGAAAGCGGTTGCTCTCGCATTTACTGCCGGATCAGCGAGCATAGGCAAAGCAGTGATCACCGAGCAGTCGTGTATCGATCAGTCGGGCTTCGGACGCAGAATCGTTCGGCACACGACCGAGACGATCAGATACGCCGGCTCGATGGAGGGTGAAGACGCCGCCAAAATCGCATTCCTCGGCAATCGGCCCTCGATTACGTGTTGCTGCATGGTGACAGCGGCTTTGGCCGGGGCCAAAAAGCACAAGAAAACGGATTTCGCCGTTCGGACTGTGTTCGTCTATTCGGCTTGCTCGTCGGTTTCGTCGTCACCGCCACGGAATTTTTTCAGCGTCACGATTCCGATCACAACTGCGACTGCGGCAAGGAGGCTTTTCTTTATCTTTCCCATATCTGTACTTCGCTCACGTAAGTAAAATAAGTTGTCATCCAGAGATGCGGGCGCGCGGGAGCGGCGAGTTTACCAGCGCTCAGTACGGGCGGGGCAGTGATCGACGAGTCTTCGCGCGAACGGAGTGAGCGCGATTCACTGAACCGAGGCGAAGCCGAGCGTTCAGCCTTTTTAGCGTAGATTGTTGCGCCGAGTGGTGGGCGAGCGTAGCGAGCGCACCCGAGGCACGAAAAGGTACGTTCGTAACTGTCGTGGTCGGTCGATAACGCTCTCCCCCGGACTGGACGACGAGCGCGGTGTGCAAAAACAGGAGAGACGGAGCCGCCGACAGCACTATTCGCCGCGGAGTTCGGCCATGTGGTCGATTCGCTGCTGGACGAGATCCGGCTTGCCGATGTCGTGACGGACGCGCAGGCCCTCTTCGCCGGCCTCGCTGATCGCCGCGTCGGCGATCTCCTCGGCGTCGGTGATCGTCTCCGCGACGCCGACGACCGCGAAGGATCGGGAGGTCGTGGTGTAGATTCCGTCCTCGCGCTCGTCGACACTCGCGTAGTACAGAAGCGCCTCGCCGTCGCCGTGTTCCTCGGCAAGGCGAGCCACGTCGTCCTCGTCGATGGTGACTTTCGCGCCGGCCTCGGGGTCGGTCGGGTAGCCGGCGGGGACGGCGTATTTGCAGACCGTCGCTCGCGGGGCGAAAGAGAGTTTCGGGAGTGACTCGCCCTCGCGTGCGGCGACGAGCACGTCGAGGAAGTCGGTGTTGAGCACCGGCAGCGTGTTCATCGCCTCCGGATCGCCGAAGCGGGCGTTGAACTCGACGACTTTGATCCCCTCGGTTGTCAGCATGAACTGGCCGTAGAGGACCCCTTTGTAGCCGTCGAGCGCGTCGACCGTCGCTTCGAGCACGTCGACCGCGTCGCTGTACTCGTCTTCGGACATGAAGGGGAGTTCGAGCGAGGCGTCGCTGTAGGCGCCCATTCCACCGGTGTTCGGCCCTTCGTCGCCTTCGTAGGCGCGCTTGTGATCCTGCACAGCGGGAGTCACGCGCAGTTGACCGTTGGCGACGAACGCCTGCACCGTGAACTCCTCGCCGATGAGCCGTTCTTCGAGGACGATCCGTTCGTACTCCGACTCGCGGATGTACTCTTTGGCTTCCTCGGCGGTCACCTGATCGCCGATGACGCGGACGCCCTTGCCTCCGGTGAGCCCCGCGGGTTTGACGGCGAGGTCGCCGTCGTACTCGTCGATAAACTCGCAGGCTGCTCCCATGTCCTCGAAGGTCTCGAAGTCGGGACAGCCCGGGATGTCGTGTTTCTGCATGAAGCGGCGCTGGAAGGCTTTGTCCGTCTCGATGCGGGCTTCGGCTTTCTGCGGGCCGAAGGTGTAGACGCCGGCCTCGTCGAGTGCGTCGGCCACGCCGGCCTGAAGGGCTGCCTCCGGACCGATGACCGCGAGCGCGGCGTCGACGTCCTCGGCGTAGCTTCGGACGGCCGTCGGATTCGTCGTCTCGAGCGTCTCGAACCCCGCGGCGAGTCGAGCGATTCCTGGGTTCCGGTTCCCCGCGCAGGCGTAGAGAGTGGCCCCGGAGTCCGCGATCGCACGCGCGATCGCGTGTTCGCGGCCACCACCCCCGACCAACAGCACTGTCTCGTCCATATCAATAGGCCCGACCGAGTCGAGTGTAAAGCTTCCGTTCCTCCCTTACTGCGGAGTACGACCACCTGACTCCGCGGCTGACGGCACGACCGCAGTTCTGTTTTGACGGCGTCGCGCTACAGCCGCCGCGCCGCATCAAGCGAGATTTCGATGGCTCGTTCGACGTTGTTCTTTGCCTTTTCGGGCAGTTCGTCGTCTTCGGTCTCGCCTTTCTGGGTTCCTTCGACAAGGTTGCCGTCGACGGTACAGATCGCACCGGCGGCCATGCCCTTGCGGCGGGCGAGGGTAAACAGCGCCGCCGCTTCCATCTCGACGGCGAGCAGACCGGCGTCTTCCCAGCGGGAGACGTACTCGTCGGTCTCGGCGTAGAAGGCGTCGTCGGTGGCAATCGGCCCGACGTGGACCGGCGCCTCTCGCTGCTCGGAAACGTCGACCAGCGCCGAGAGCACCTCGTACTCGGGCACCGCGGGGACCGCGGCGTCCTCGTACCGTTTGCTCGTCCCCTCGTCTTTTGCCGCCCCGGTGGCGACGATCATGTCACCGATCTCGATACCGGACTGGAGCGCACCGGTCGTGCCCACGCGGAGAATCGTCTCGACGCCGACGGCTTCCAGTTCCTCGGCGGCGATCGCCGCGGAGGGCGATCCGATTCCCGTCGAACAGATCGTCAGCTCTCGGCCCTCGTAGGTCGCGTTGACGAGTTTGTATTCGCGGTTGGTCGCGACGACGGTGTGGTCGTCGCAGTGGCTCGCGATCCGGTCGACCCGGCCCGGATCGCCCGGAACGAGCGCGATGTCGGTCAGATCACCGTCTTCGACGAGCAAATGTGGCTGTTTCGCCATGGTGGCTCGTCTCGGGCCGCAGTAGTAAAAGAAACGAAAGCGGGAGTATCAGGGCGAGAGGAGAAACAGGAAGAAGTTGTTGACGGCCGGTCCGAGTCCGACGATGGCGATGATCGCGAGCAGGAGATTCGCCTGTGTCGGTTCCTCGTCGAGATAATCGGCGAACAGGATGACAATTGCCGAGGCGAGGACGACCTTCACGACGACGAACAGCCAGCCGACGCCGATGGTATCGGCCACTGGGAGATCAGCAGCGAAATCGAGGATCGCCGCAGGGACGGCCGAGCGTTCGCCCGCGTCCAGCACGTCGACGCCGATCGCGGTCGTGACGGCGTCGAAGATATGTGCAAAGAGAACGAACGCGCCCACGTATCGGGCTTGCGCGATGACGTGGGTTCGCCACGCGCCGATTGCGATGTAGACGACGAAAGTCAGCGCGAGAGAGAGGATCAATCCGAGCATCGGCCAAATCGGTTCCATCGGCGCGAGTTGGTCGTCGAGCCCTTGCCAGACGACGAGTCCGAGCAGCGGGATCAACACACCAACCCCCGTCGTGAAGATATACGTCGCAATCCTGTCGCTGCGGTCGTAGCTCGGGACGACGATCGCCGAGAGCGTCCAGACCGCTCCGAGGACGATAAACGTCGTCAGGTAGACCGCCGGAGCCGAAAAAAGCGCCTCGACCGGTTCGGGAAAGAGCTGGCGCTGGAGGACAGTGCCGAGCTGCCAGAACACGTGCAAGAGACTGCCGCTGACGATCCAGGGAATGAACGAGAGAACGATTTTCTGTGTCAGCGGCGGCCGCAACGCATACAGCAAGACGACAATCGTCCCCGTCCCGATCAACAGCGCCGCCAACTGGATCGGTCCCGGAACGACGAAACCGCTAAATGGCACAACCATGTCGGCAAGGTGATCTCCCGGCGATCAAAACAGTTCCGGTCGCGAGCGGTATTTTTAACCGCTGAGGCCGCCGAACTGGCGTATGGACGATATCCCATCGCGGATTGAGCACACCGTCCTCGGCCCGGAGACGACCTGGAGCGAGGTCCGGCGAGTCCTCGACGAGGCCGAGGAGTACGGCATGCGCGCCTGCGTGCCGCCGTGTTACGTCGACGAGGCGTCGGCGTACGCGCCCGATGTCGAGAGCAGTACCGTGATCGGTTTCCCACACGGCCAGCACACCGTCTCGACGAAATGTGAGGAAGCAACGGAAGCCTGGAAGGCCGGTGCGAACGAGATCGATTTCGTCCCGAATCTCGGCCGCGCGAGCGAGGACATCGAAGCGTTCCGGTCTGAGGTCGCCGAACTCGTCGCGGCAGTTCCGATCCCGGTGAAGGTCATCCTCGAAACGTCGCTGTTCGGCGAGGAGACGCTCGAATCGCTCGGCAGGGAAGCCGCTGGGGCCGACGTGGACTTTCTCAAAACGGCGACCGGCTTCGCCGACGGCGGGGCGACTGTCGCGGATGTCGAACTGCTGGCCGAGTTCGCACCGGTCAAAGCCAGCGGCGGCGTGGGCTCGTGGGCCTTCGCCGAGGAGTTGTTCGCGGCGGGGGCCGAGCGCATCGGCGCTTCCAGCGGGGACGCGATCGTCGCCGAGTACCTGGAACAGTCCTAGCGGCTCTCGTCGGAGCCGCTATCGCTGTGGCTTGCGCTCTGGGAGGCGGACGCGCTGTCGCTCGCCCACGAACTGCCGTACCCGGCGTTGGGGTGGCTGATCTGGACGCTGTCGATTCCTGCCGGATGTTCGAGTTCGGCACTGGCGGTGTACTCGACGAGGCCGAGTTCTTTCGTCCCCATCTCGTTGTCTTCCAGCGTCGACTCGACGTCGACGGTCACGCTAAGCGTGCCGGCGCGGACGCTCGCCGCTTGTAGAACCGCCTCGTAGTGAGGCGTCTCCGTCGGAATCTTGCCGGTGATCGCGATCGTTCCCGTCTCGTTGCTGTCGTCGATCTCGTCGACTTCGGCGGTCCCCTCTTCGTCGCCATCCCGGGGCCTGCTCTCGGAGTCGGTGATCTCCGCCTCGATCAGTGCGGGTAGCCCCTCGCGAACGTCCTCCGCCGGAGTTTCGTACGTCTTTCCGTCCACATGCTCGACCGAGACGCGGTCGATTTCGCTCTGTTCCGCACCCGAAACCGTCGCGTCGTAGTGGACTTCTCCGGTACAATCCATGCAAGCGCCGCCCTCCTCCGCGATATCGACGGTCAACGAGAGCGTTCCGCCCTCGAAGCCGTACGAATCGAGAACCGGCTCGTAACACGGCGTCGGCGAGGGGATCGTTCCCTGTACGACGTATTCGCCGTCGTCGAGAAAGACCGAAACCTCGCCGTGGCTCATCCCCGCGCAGTCGCTCCCGGCGCGTTCAAT
>JBLGCM010000032.1:0-8450 GCA_047617345.1 Natronomonas sp.
CCGATCACAACCAGTTCCTACCACCCATATCGGGGGTAATTTAAGTACAGGGAGGTTTCTCCGGTGGATGGGGAGGCCCGAAAACGACATTGATTTCATTACGCCGGGCCACGACCATGAGAGTATGAACCCAGAGCGATCGGTCGAGGGGATCGGATGACTCGTCGAGCAAAAATCGTCTGCACGCTGGGCCCGGCGTCAGAGGACCGAGAGACGATTACGGCGCTGGCGGAAGCGGGGATGTCTGTCGCGCGGTTCAACGCAAGCCACGGTTCACCGGCGGACCGTCGAGAGCTGATAGAGCTGGTTCGATCCGTCGACGAGGCGCGCTCGACGCCTATCGGCACGCTGCTGGATCTCCCCGGCCCGGAAGTCCGAACGGCCGAGATGGACGAACCAATCACGCTCGCTGCCGGTGATATCGTCCGATTCGTCGAGAGCGCGGAGACGTCGACCGAACAGATCGGCCTCTCGACGAGTATCGACGCGGTAGAGGTCGGTGATCGGATCCTCCTCGATGACGGCCGTATCGCGGCGACCGTCACGGAAAGTGGCGCGAGCGTCCGTGCACGGCTGGAATCGGGAGGAAAACTCGGCTCTCGAACCGGGGTCAACGTTCCGGGTGTCGATCTCGGGCTGCCGGCCGTGACCGAACAGGACCGGCGGGAACTCGATGTCGCGGCGGAGGCGAGCGTCGATTTCGTCGCGGGGAGTTTCGTCCGCTCTGCGGCAGATGTCTACGAGATCGGTGCCGAACTCGACGAACGAGACGCCGATATCCCGATCATCGCCAAAATCGAGCGGGCCGACGCCGTCGACAACATCGACGAGATCATCGAAGCAGCCGACGGGATCATGGTCGCGCGAGGCGATCTCGGCGTCGAGTGTCCGCTCGAAGACGTGCCGATCATCCAAAAGCGGATCATCAGGAAATGCCGGGAGGCGGGCGTCTCGGTGATTACTGCGACAGAGATGCTCGATTCGATGATCAGCGAGCACCGACCGACACGGGCAGAGGCCTCGGACGTGGCCAACGCCGTCCTCGACGGCACCGACGCGGTGATGCTCTCCGGCGAGACGGCCATCGGCGATCACCCGGTCGAGGTCGTCGAGACGATGGCCCGGATCATCCACGATGTCGAAGACAGCGAGGAGTACGCCGAGACCCTCGAACAGCGCGTGCCGCCGGCCGGTGAGACACGAACCGACGCGCTGGCCCGCTCGGCACGATTTCTCGCCCGTGACGTGGGCGCGAGCGCGGTGGTCGCGGCCAGCGAATCCGGCTACACCGCCCGGAAAACCGCAAAATACCGTCCGAACATCCCCATCGTCGCCTCGACCCCTGACGACCGCGTGCGCAGGCAGCTCACCCTCACGTGGGGAATCATCCCGCGGCACGCGACCTACGAAGAGGACAGCTCCGACGCGGTGATCCGCAATGCCGTGCAAGCAGCGCTCGATGCTGGCAGCGCCGACAGCGGCGATACCGTCGTCGTGCTATCGGGGATGATGACCGAACACGGCGGCTACGACACCGCCGATATGCTCAAAGTTCACGTCGCCTCCGAGCGACTCCTCTCCGGCCGATCCGCTGTTTCTGGCTTCGCGACCGGACCGCTCTGGCGGGTCGAGCACGGCGACCTATCGGCTATTCCGAGAGACGCGATCATCGCCGTCCCCGACGAGTTCGACGAGGAGTTCAGCGGCGATCTGTCGAAAATAGCCGGAATTATCGATGCCCACGAGGGAATGACCGGCTACGCAGCGGTAGTCGCGCGCGAACTCGGCGTGCCGATGATCAGTCACGCGCAGGTGCCCGACAGCGTGCGGAATGGACGAGAGGTGACACTGGACGGGGAGCGCGGCGTCGTCTACGCGGATCCGCTGGAGGAGTGAGACGTCGATCGGATCAGGTAGTATAAGTGCGCGGCCCCCGCAAGTGAGTCCAATTGAATGGCGTATACGCCACACGTCGTAGTCGTCGGTGGTGGGGTGCTCGGAACGGCCATCGCCCGCGACTGTGCACTCCGCGGACTGGAAGTGACGCTGGTCGAACAGGGGACGCTCGCGGCCGGCACGACCGGGAGCATCCACGGTCTGCTCTACAGCGGCGCTCGCTTCGTCGAGAGCAATCCCACGGGAGCGATGCGCTGTCTCAAGGAGAACAGAACGCTACGGGAGATCGCCGACCACTGCATCGAGGGGTCCGACGGTGTCGTCCTGCCGGCGGCCGACGACGACTTCGACGAGTTCGTCGCGGCCTGTGAACAGCGGTCGATTCCCGCCTCGAAACTCGGTCGGAGAGACATCGACGACATCGGGATCGCCAGCGGAATCGACCGCGGCGCGGAAGTTCCCGACGGCGTCGTCGATCCGTTCGCGCTGACCCGGGCGAACGCCAAAAGTGCCGAAAATTACGGGGCTGAGGTCAAGATCGGCGCATCGGTGATCGGCCTGCTCCGAGACGGGAGCGACATCGTCGGCGTCGAGGTCGAATTCGACCAGTCGCCCGGCGGAGTGACCGCGCCGACGTCGCCGCCTGAAGACGTTCCCGAACAGACCCGGCCGATCGAGGCCGAGGAGGAAGCCGAAGAGTCGGCGGACGGCGAAGATGACGAAACAGAGGACGAGAGAGAGGGCGACGACTCCGAAATGCCGGGGACAGTCCAGCGGTCGTTTCCCGGTGCGACGAGAGACGACACGCCCGATACCGGCGAGCGCGAGGAGATCGAGGCGGATTTCGTCGTCAACGCTGCCGGCGCGTGGGCGGATCAGATCGCCGCGCTCGCCGACATAAGATTGCCGCTCGCCCGCAGTCGCGGCCGGATGGTCGTCCTGAGCGGCGAAGTTGTCGAGAAACCGGTGGTGCGACGGACCGAAGAGGGCTATCCGATCACCGCGGCACCGTATCAGGGTAACACTGTCGTCGGACCGCTCGAGGAATCGACCACGGTCGCGGACGCACTCGGAGCGGTCGCCGAGAGCGTCCCCGCGGTCGAAGAAGCCTCGGTTCTGCGGTCGTACTCGGGCGTCTGGACCCAACACGGCAGTTCCAGCGCTTCGCCGTACGGCCACGACGCGACGCTGGTCGACCACGAGAAGTACGACGACCGCTGGGGAATGCTGAGCGTCATCGGCGGCAGCGTCACGACCCACCGCTTCGTCGCCGAACAGGCGGTCAACCGCGTCTGCGCGGAGTTCGGGATCGCTCGGGACTGTCTCACCGCCGAGTTGACGCTGCCGGACGTTTCGATTCGATCCGGCGGAGCAGATGCCGACCCGGTCCTGTGTGAGACGCGGGGAGTGACGCGCGGGGCAGTCAGACGGGCCATCGGTGAGAGCGAACCCGAAACGGAGTTGGCGAACGTTCGGATGGCGACCGGTGCCACGATGGGAGCGTGTCAGGGCGGTCGCTGCGGCCACCGCATCGCCGCCGAACTCTACCCGGGCAACGACCTCGAAACCGTCGAAGAGTCCTTAGAGACGCTGCTCGCTCGGCGGTGGCGGGGCCGACGCGGGACACTCGGTGGCGAGCAACTCGCCGCCGCGGTCGGCGACTACGAGTTCCACGGCCGCGTGCTCGGACGCGGCGGCGACGTCCCGGAAGAGTTCGATCCCGACGGCTTCGACGCCAGCGGATTCACCATCCCGGAGCGGAGCCACGCCGACGAACGGTTCCGCGACGAGAGCCGCGTACTCCCGGTCGTCGGCGGTCTCCCCCGAACAGCGGACGGTCGGGCGAAGTACTCGGAGGCGGTGATCCGATGAGCGACGACGTGCTCGTCATCGGTGGCGGAATCGAGGGGTACAGCGCCGCGCTGAGTGCGCTCGATACCGATCCGTCGACATCCGTTCGGATTCTCAGTCGGGACGCGGGCCGGTTCGCGGCGGAGAGCGGGTTGATCGATCTGCTCGGTTACGAACCGGACGGGAGCGGCCCGGTCGAGAACCCGCTGTCGGCGATTGACCGGCTTCCCGATCCCCATCTGTACGGCCGACTCGGCCTCGATACGATCCGAGCGGCGCTTTCGCTGTTCGACGACGCGGCCGGGGAGCGATACGTGGGGAGGGAGACGGAGACGAACGCGCTGCTTCCCACTGCAGTCGGCCGGATTGGGCCGGCGGTCCGGTACCCCCGGACCATGGCCAACGGCGTCCTGAGCGGCCCGCAGTCGATGCGGCTGGCGGGATTCCGAGACATCGTCGATTTCGACGCCGAACTGGCGGCCGACCGTCTCGACGAGGAGACGCCGCTGGATGTGACCGGTCGAACGATGGACGCGCCGCTGTCCGCTGGGTCGGTCACGGAGATGGCACGCTTGCTCGACGAAAACGGTGTCGTGGGGGGCAGTCCGGCACGCGAGACCTTCGCGGACGCGATAGCGCCGACGCTCGACGTGCAGCCGCGGATCGGCCTGCCGGCAGTGCTCGGCGAATCCGAGACGGCCGCGATACTGGCCTCACTGGAGAAGCAGTTGTGCGTCTCAGTCTTCGAAGTGCCGCTCGGGCCGCCGAGCCTCCCGGGTCGGCGGCTCCGGTCGCTGTTTGCCGACGCGGTCGAGTCCCGGGGCGGCGCGGTCGAATCAGTCGCAGAACTCGGCCGAGCGGAGTCCTCCGACTGCCGGATCGAGGGCGTGCTCGCCGATGGCGAGGCCTACGAAGCCGACAGCTACGTGCTCGCAACGGGCGGCGTCGGGTCGGGCGGTCTCCTCGGCGAGGCCGGCAACCTTCGAGAACCGGTGTTCGACTGTCCGGTTTCGATGGCCGGAGACCGGTTCGTGGACGAGCGGTTCCTCGGCGACCATCCCGCGGTGCGGGCCGGCGTGGAAGCTGACGACGCCCTGCGACCGGTGACGAGTCGGGGATCGCCGGTCGCGGAGAACCTCTACGCCGCGGGTCGAGTGCTGGAGAGCCCGAGCGTGGTCGACGGTCACGCGGCGGGCGGGTTCGCCCTCGCGACGGGATACGAGGCCGGACGCCGAGCCTGTGAGCAGTCCTGACCGTGTGGGCTACCGAAACAGTGAAACAGAGACCGACGGAATAGTAGGGTATGGGTGTCGATCAGGAACAGCGACAGATCCGGTGTCTGGTTGCCAAGGTCGGGTTGGATGGGCACGACCGCGGTGCACACGTCATTTCGCGCGCCTTTCGGGACGCTGGCTTCGAGGTGATCTACTCGGGACTGCACCGCGCACCGGAAGAGATCGTACAGGCTACAGTGCAAGAAGATGTCGACGTGCTCGGAGTCTCAATTCTTTCGGGCGCACACGACACGCTCGTTCCGGAGATCATCGACGGCCTCGAGGAGTACGGCGCGTTCGAGGACACGCTCATTCTCGTCGGGGGAATCATTCCGGACGAAGACGAGGCCGAACTGCTCGATCTCGGGGTTTCTCGGGTGTTCGGTCCCGGCGCGTCGATGGACGAGATGATCGAGTACGTCCGCGAGAACGCACCGGACCGGGAGTGATGGGGTGGCTATGAGCGAGTTGATTCAGGCGCTACTCGACGGTGAGCATCGCGCACTCGCGCGCGTAATCACGAAAATCGAGAACAGACAGCCCGGCTACCGCGATCTGGTCAAACAGCTCCACGAACACACCGGCAACGCCGACGTGATCGGAATCACCGGCTCGCCGGGATCGGGCAAATCGACGCTCGTGGACAAACTCGCCGCAACCTACCGCGAGCAGGGGCTGACCGTCGGCGTCATCGCAATCGATCCCTCCTCGCCGTTTACTGGAGGGGCGGTGCTGGGCGATCGGATTCGGATGGCATCGAACATCGGCGACATGGACGTGTTCTTCCGGTCGATGTCCGCCCGCGGCACGCTTGGGGGACTCTCGACGGCGACGACTGACGCCGTCAAGGCGCTGGACGCCTTCGGCAAGGACAAGATCATCATCGAGACTGTCGGCGCCGGCCAAAACGAGATCGATATCGTCAAAACCGCCGAGACAGTGCTGGTGCTCGTCCCGCCGGGCAGCGGCGACGACGTACAGATGCTCAAGGCGGGAATCCTCGAGATCGGCGATATCTTCGTCGTCAACAAAGCGGATCTGGATGGATCGGATCGAACTGTTCAGGAGTTGCGCGAGATGCTCGATTACCGCGACGGTCGCGTTCCGGGCACTGTCGGCCACCACGGCGCGACCGAGATGGATGTCTCCGTCGGCGGGGAAATCGACCGCGCGGGCTGGGAGCCCCAAATCGTCGAGACCATCGCCGAACGCGGCGAAGGCGTCGAGGAGTTGCTCGACACGCTGGCCGATCACCGACGCTATCTCGAAAAATCGGGCGAGCGCGAGGTCCAGATGCGCCAACGCTACGCCGAGGAGATCAGGACGCTGATCCGCGAGGACGTCAACGAACTGCTGACCGAGGAACTGGAGGCCCAGGGTGGCCTCGGTCAGTTCGTCCAGCAGGTAGTCGAGCGCGAGACCGACCCCTACAGCGTCTCGGATCGCATCGTCGAACCGCTCGCGGAGTGTATCGACGAAGTCGACGGCGACTGAGCGTTCTGTGGACCGATGTTTCTATCTGCCGCGGCGGCGAGTACTCGGTATGCGCCAGTTCATCGTCGTGGCCCGATCGGGGCCGACGACGGACGACTTCTCGCTCGATGATCTCCCGGCGGCGGGCCGCGTGGATCTACTCGCCCGCTGTGTGACCGCCTCGCTGTTGCTCTCGCACGGACTTCGGGAGGACGTGCGGACACATCTCGTCCTCGGCGACGGGTTCACGGTCCGGTTCGAGGGTCGGGAACTGCGAGGACTGCACCCGGACGAACGCTCGACTGCGGCGCTGATCCGAAACGCTCTCTCCGAGCGCGAGGAAGCCATCGGGCGGATCCCGGTCGAGATATCGGCGGGTGTCTCGCTGGTCAGGATGGGCCTCGACTCGACGCTCGCAGCGGTGGAGCGAGACAGCCAGATCTATCGACTCCATCCCGACGGAGCCCCGAAATCGGCGGTTTCGCCGCCGGAGTCACCGGCTTTTGTGCTCTCGAACCATCGGGAGTTCGAGGAGGCCGATATCGAGACCGTTTCGGAGTACGCCGACGGTGAGCTCTGTCTCGGACCGGAGGCGATCCACGCCGACCACGCCATCGCGGTGACGCACAACTGGCTGGATACGGCGGAGTAGTTCGGTCGTTTCGCAACCGTTAAACTGCCCGACCGATACGTGGCAAGTGCGGGCCGGTGGGGTAGCTTGGTATCCTTCGGCCTTCGGGTGGCCGTAACCTCAGTTCGAATCTGAGCCGGCCCACTTCTCCCGCACTCACCGAACGTCGAGCGACAGCGAGGCGTTCCGAGTGCGGGTGTGTGGACAACGCGAAGATTCGAACCCTGCCAGAGCAGCCCGCGCAGGAGCGAAGCGACGAGCAGGAACCTCTGGCTCCGGTTCGAATCTGAGCCGGCCCACTGGTATCTCACTTCGTAACGACGAGCGATAGCGAACGGGATCGCCTTTTCATCAGGAACCGTCTGCGTCCGAATCAGACGTCTGCGCTGCGGTCTCGCTCGATCCGTCTGCTGCCGTGGGTTCGGCCGTCCGAACGTTCCGGCCGCGAACCGCACCGAAGGCGTCGTCTCCGCGGTCGTAGGCGATCTCCCCTCGGAGCATCGTCCACTCGGGGAACGTGCCATCCCAGCCCTCGAACGGCGTCCACTCGCATTTCGTGTGGAGGTTCTCGGCCCGAATCGGTTCGGTCTCGTCGGGATCGATCAACACCAGATCGGCGTAGTTCCCCGCGACGACTCGCCCGCGATCCGGGAGACCGAATACGTCCGCAGGGGTCGTGGCAGTCAGATCACGGACGCGCTCGAAACTCAGTCGGCCCTCGACAGCCTCGACCAGAAGCAAGGGCAGGGCCGTCTCGACGCCGGGAACGCCGCTCGGTGCCGACCAGATGTCCGCGTCTTTCTCGGCGGCCGTGTGGGGGGCGTGATCGGTCGCGATCATGT
Organism: Natronomonas sp.; assembly: GCA_047617345.1. GTDB lineage: Archaea > Halobacteriota > Halobacteria > Halobacteriales > Haloarculaceae > Halovenus. The sequence goes on from JBLGCM010000032.1 coordinate 7,968, forward strand.
CGACCGTCCCGTCGGCGACCCGGTCGTAGACCTGCTGGCGGCGCCGCTCTCGACGAAGCGGGGGGTTCATCCGGCCGCGGGTTCCGAGGTCGTCGAGGTCGCTGCGGGAGAGAAAGAGGTGATGCGGCGTAACCTCACAGGTCATCCCCGTCTCTGCGGCGATGTCGATCCCTTCCGGCGTGCTGGTGTGAGCGACGTGGATCCTTGCGTCGCGTTGCTCGGCGAGGACACAGGCCCGCCGAACCGCCTCCTCCTCGGCGCGAGCGGTTCGGTAAGCGCTCCACGCGTCGGCGTCGGTTCGGTCGCGAGCGCTCTCGTTGAACAGCGTCGCGTCCTCGGCGTGGACCGTCACGGTCGTTTCCGCCTCAATCGCACGGTCGAGCGCGTCGGCGAATAGCTGTCCGTCGATTCCCATGTCGCCGGTGGAATCGGCGAGGAAGACTTCTCCGAGCGCAAATAGCGCCCGGTCGAACAGTTCCTCGG
>JBLGCM010000033.1:0-8434 GCA_047617345.1 Natronomonas sp.
CCCTTAAGAATAACGCATCTGTTAATCATCCCAAAACCGGAATGAAGTAGGCGCGGCCTCGAAACAGCACCGGTCACGCGCGTGGGCTGGTGCCAGCCTCGTCAGTCACACGCTCGAGTCCGGGCCACTGTCCGTGGAATTGCCGGTGTTCCCGGTTTCCGTGTCTGTCAGTCTGCCGTCCGTGTCTTGGCTGTCGCCCCCGGTCGCGGCCGGTTCCGTGGCTTCGTCGATGGTATCGATGTTCGCCTCGCCGGCGGCCCGTTCGGTGGGTGACTCGCCGCCGACATTGAGTATCTCCCGGACCGAGCGCTCGCCGCGGTTGCCGTCTTGCTCGCCGAATCCGGCGCTTAGAATCCGCGTCAGCGCGCGTTCGACCGAATCGTCGATCTCGTCGTAGCGGTCCTGTTCGACTTCGATGACGAATCCCGACGTGATGTTCGGGGCCGTCGGTAAGAAGAGAATATGCCGCCCATCCGCGGTCGTCTTTCCGGTCTTGAACGCGGTCATCCGCAGCCCGTCCCAGACTTCGAGGCGGACGGGCGCTTGCAGTTCGCTCGTCCCCGAAAGCGCGGTTTCGACGGCCATTTTCGAGGCGTTGTAGACGACGCGCAGTCCCGGCAGCTGGTTTATCATGTCGTCGAGCGCCCGCTCGAGCACCGACCCGACCGCGGTCCGCATCAGATAGCCGACCGAGAAGACGAGCAAGACGAAGATCACGATCGAGAGCAGCGCTCGCGTCGGTTCGCTATCGACGGGGATGGGGACCTGCGTGAGGCGGTTGTAGATCCATGCGAGGACGACAACCGTGACCAACAGCGGGACGAGGATGATGAGTCCGCTCGCAAAATCTCGCTTCCACGAGGCCATTATCATCGTATCATTGCGGCTGGGTAATGAGTTCTTGCTTTTCGCTCCCCGAAACGTGACTTCTAAACACCGCCCCTGTGTGCACTCGGATATGGATGTCTACGCCGCGGTCGTGACGGCCGTCTGGCTGATGTTACCCGCGTATATCCCGAACAACGCGGCCGTGCTCGCTGGTGGCGGTCGACCCATCGATGGCGGCCGAACGCTCGGCGACCGACGGCTGCTCGGCGATGGAAAGACGTGGCGGGGCACCGCCGTCGGAACGACTGCCGGCGCCCTGCTCGCGGTGGGTCTCAACCAACTCAACGGCGCTGTCGCCGATCCGCTCGCGGTCGACCTGCCCACCTTTCCGCTGTTCGTCCTCGTTGCGCTCCCGCTCGGGGCGATGCTCGGCGATATCGGTGCCTCCTTCCTGAAACGTCGGACTGGTCGCCAGCGCGGCGCGCCGTTTCCCGGTGTCGACCAACTGGATTTCGTCGTCGGTGCGCTTTTGCTCGCCGCCCTCGCCGCACCGAGCTGGTTTTTCGACGCGTTTACCGGCCCCGTTCTCCTCGTTATCCTCATCCTGACGCCGCTGTTGCACGTGCTCACCAACGGCATCGCCTACGCCATCGGCGTCAAAGACGAACCGTGGTGAGTTACGGGGCGCTCGCGTCGGTCAGGCGGGCGTATTCCTCGTCGTCGAGTTCGAGAGCCGAAGCGGCGACGTTCTCTTCGAGGTGGTCGATGCTCGACGTGCCCGGAATCGGCAGCGTCACGTCTGAGTGTTCGAGCAGCCACGCGAGCGCGACCTGATATCGGGACGCGTCGTGGTTCGCCGCGACGGCCTCGAGGTCCGCTTCGAGGCCGCCCAGGTCGCCGGCCGCCAGCGGGAACCACGGCATGAAGCCGATGTCGTACTCTTCGCAGGCGTCCAGAACGGCCTCGTCCTCGCGGTCGCCGATGTTGTACTGATTCTGGACGGTCGCGACCTCGACGTGGTCGCGGGCGGTCTCCAGTTGCTCGACGGAGACGTTCGAGAGGCCGACGTGGTCGACCAGCCCCTCGTCTTTGCACTCGGCGAAGGCCGCGACGCTGTCCTCGAAGGGCGTGTCGGGGTCTGGGCGGTGGAACTGGTAGAGGTCGATGGAATCGACCCCGAGGCGATCCCTGCTCACGAGAACCTGATTGCGGATGTACTCGGGGCCGCCGTGGGGGAGCCACTCGCCGCCGCGTTCGCGGAGCAGCCCGGCCTTCGTCGCGACGACTACCTCGTCCAAATCGAGCGCCTCGCGGATGAGCCGCTCGCTGACGCCGGGCCCGTACGAGTCCGCCGTGTCGATGAAGTCGACGCCGACGTCGACGGCGCGCTGAAGCACCTCGCGGGCGGCCGCCTCGTCCTCCGGCGGGCCGATGACATCCTCGCCGGTGATCCGCATCGCGCCGTATCCGAGCCGATGGATCGTCAGTTCGCCGTTCAACTCGAAGGTGTCGCTCTCGTTCGAGACCATGGGCGTACAGCGGGCGGACCGGTCAAAAACCCTTGGCGCGAGCCGGCAACTCCGGGGAATCGCAGTTGTCTCGGTGTGGACTCCCACCACGGGCCGGATAGCCTATTTAACTCTTCTGTCGATTACACGGCAACTGATGTTCGCCTCAACAAACAAGCCCGCTAGCACCGTATCTGCAGCCGTAATGGTCGACGACTCAGTCAACCGACGACACGTTCTCGCAGCGACAGGGACAGCACTCACCGTCGGACTGGCGGGGTGTTCCGGCGGCGACGACGGCGACGGCAACGGCGACTCCGATCTGGACGTCCCCGAGGAAGTCCAGACCTGGCTCGACGAGGAAAGCGCGAACAACGCGGACTCGGTCGAAGACTTCACCGGCGAGTCCGGCGTGACGATCATCAACGGCGAGGGCGGCAACTTCCGGTTCGCCCCGGCAGTCGCCCGCATCAGCACCGGAACGACGGTCACCTGGGAGTGGGACTCGGCCGGCCACTCCGTCACGAGCGAACAGACCCCCGGCGAGAGCTTCGACACCGGCATCCAGAGCGGGGGCCACACCTTCGAGCAGACGTTCGATACCGCCGGTAACGTCCTCTATTACTGTAACCCGCACCGCGCTAACGGCCACGTCGGTGCGCTGGTCGTCGAGGAATAGTTCGCTCGACCGCCGTTTTGCTCTCTGTCGCCTACTCCAGTGGGATGGTCGCAAGCAACAGCACGACAGTCACCGCGAACAGCCCGGTTGCGAGTCCGTAGCTCGTGGCTGCGGGCTGGAGGGCGGTCGCCGTTCCGCCGAACAGCCCCACCAGCGCGCCGACAACCGGGAGCACGCAGCCGACGCAGGTGAACAGCCCCACCGTCCCGGCGAGGACACCGCGCGAACCGGCTGCGACCGCCGAGCCGACCGCGTACGCGAGCGCCGCGTAGCCGACGACCTCGAAGGGGAGGAGCGTTCCGCCGACCGGTCCGACGCTGTACATGATTATCGGCCCCCAGCCGGGCGTGGCCCACGTTACCGCGACAGTGTTCGCCTCGCTGCCGAGGCCGACCGGCGTCCCGATTGCCGCCAGCAAGAGCCCGTATCCGAGCGCCGCTGTGACTGCGAGCGGTGAGCTGATGACTCGCGGTCCACGACGAACCAGCGACGCGACGAGATAGACGCCGAGAACGATCCAGACGACGGGGTAAAGCGTGTCGCTGAGTGACCGAACGACGGTCCCGGTCGCGGCGAGATACGCGATGATGAGCGCGATGTTTGCCGCTAACCCCGCGAGCGCCAGCCCCATCTCCGGGCTCGTCACGAGCGAGACCGCGCGCAGGATCCCGCGGCGTCTGGCGGTATCTGCCATGTGTCAGGCGCTTTTCGCACTCGCGGTGTCGTTTTCGGGCAGCGCGAACAGCGCGAGCAGGACGCTCGCGACCACTGTCGTGGCGATCCCGTAGTATAGCTGACTGGCGATGTTGATCCCGAACATCCCCAGCAGCGTCCGGAACTCGATTGCCGCGACGATGGTGAAGGCGAGCACGATAGTCAGCCCGGCGGGCCCCGGGCGGTTCATCCGATCACCTCCAGCACCGCCACAGCGGCCGCCCCGAGCCAGTCGGACAGCACGACCCCGTACGTTCCGAAGAAGCCGCCGCCGTCGATGATCGCGGCCAGCGGGAGGATGTAGGTGAGGACGATCAGCGCGAGAGCGATACCGGTCCAGAGCCGCAGGTTCGAGAGCACCTGCGGAGCGTGGTCCGGCCCGGACAAGGCGGGAGGGATCACGTCGGGTTCGGTCCGCGTTTCGCGCGTGCCGACTATCGAGCCGATCCGCGTGCCGGAGAGGACGAGGTGAGCGAAAAACAACACCAGCGACAGCGACAGCAACACGCCGCCGAGCGCGATCTGCAGACGGAGCTCACCGATCGCGCCGAAGGCCGTCTCGAAGGTCACCTGATCGTAGGTCGGATCGGCGGTCCGGCGCGGCACGCCGGCGAGTCCGGCCCGATGCATCGCGTTACCCATCAGTACCATCCCGAGGAACCACAGAAGCACCTGCGCCATGCCGAGTCGACGGCTGAAAATCTCCCGGCCGGTGATGATCGGGAGAAACCAATATGTCGCGGCCATGAAGCTCAGCGCCACGGCGGTCCCGACAGTCATGTGGAAGTGGCCGACGACCCACAGCGTGTTGTGGATGAGGTAGTTGATGTTCATGCCGGCGTTGATCATCCCGGAGAAGCCGGCGGCGGCGAACATCAGCCCCGCCAGCGCCATCCCGGTGAAGGCGGGCTGGTTCCACGGGAGCGCGGTCAGCCAGCCGAGATAGCCCTCACCGCCGCGCTGGCGAGCGCCGTGTTCGATGCTCGCCACGACGGTGAAGGCGGTCAGCAGACTGGGCAACAGCAGAAACATCGTGTTCGTCATCGCGAGGAACTTGAAGCCCTCGGCGATACCGGGATCGATGTACTGGTGGTGAATCCCCGTCGGGACTGAGAGGACGAGAAAGAGCACGAAGACGATGCGTGCGAGCGTGTCGCTGAACAGCCGTCCGCCGGCGAGTTTCGGCATGATGACGTACCACATCATGTACACCGGCATCAGCCAGAAGTAGACGACGGGGTGGCCGAAAAACCAAAACAGCGTCCGGGTCAACAGCGAGTTCACGCCGCCGACCATCCCGAGCGACCACGGAATGACAAAAAAGATCAGCGAGATGGCGACGCCGGCGCTCGCCAGATACCACATCAGCATCGTGGTCAACACCATGAAGGCACGCAGTGGCGTTCGTTCGTCGGGATTCTCGCTCTTCCAGGCCCACCACGAGCGAAACCAGTCCACGCCGGCGAGCCACGATCCGACGACGAAACAGACCAGCCCGAAGTAGAATATCGGGTGCGCTTCTAGCGGTGCGTAGAACGTGTACAGGACAGTCGCCTCCAGGTTGCCGATTTCGACGGTCGAGAACCCGCCGAGAATCGCGACTGCCCCCATCGCCGCGCCGAGCACCATCAGCCCGTACCAGAACCTGGTGAACCAGATGCTCTCGGAACTCCGTTCGAGGCTATCGGTTATCGCCCAGTGGAAGAAGCCGACGAGGAAAAAGATCGTGAAGAGGAGTGCCATCGCCACGCCGTGTAGCGTCAACACGGTGTAGTAATCGGCGTCCGTGATGAGATTCGTATAGTAGCCGGTTCGGTGCAGCGTCTGGATGATCCCCATCAGACCGCCGATCGCCAGCGCGAGAAACGCGCTCGTCAGCGCCGCGCGAACGATCAGCGCGTCGTCGGGATACCGCTCGGCGTAGACGGCCATTATTGCTCACCCTCCCACTGCTCTTTCGGAACGACCTCGATCTGTCCGGCCATTTCGTGGTGTTGGGGCCCGCAGTACTCGTGGCAGACGATTCCGAACTGTTCGGCGTCCTCGTACTCGCCAAATTCGACGGTCAGTTCCGCGATCTGTCCGGGAATGACCATCGTATTCACGTTTGTGCCGACGATGTTGAAGCCGTGTGTCACGTCAGGGGAGCTGACGTAGAAGGTGACTTCGCTGTTCTCGGGGACGCGGATCGGATTTCCGGTTCCCGGGACGAACACCGGGTAGACTGCCTGCACCGCGACCGCGTACTCGCCGTCGTCGACCCGTGTCGCGTTGTTCTGCTGGTACTGCTGGAACTTCTCGTGATTAGAGAGGTCGTCGGGTTCGACCGTCCCGCCGTCGTCGGCGACCATCTCGACGCCGGCCCCGACTGCCCCGTAGGTGATTGTCCCGATGAAGGCAACGATCAACAGAAGCGACAGCCCGAACCAGAACTGTTCGTATCTGTGGATCTCCATCGGTTACACCACCGTTGGGCCGCGGCCGAGGAACTCGACGAAGTACATAAATCCCCAGAGGCCGCTGACGATCAGGAAATAGATCAGGACGAGCACGAGCGTTCCGATTGGCTCGAACTCGTCGTGGTCGATTTCGCGCTCGATCGGCTCTCCTTGCGCGTCGGTCGGCTGTTCGGTCGCTGGAGCCATGCTCTGTCGACCGCTATGTCCCGGGTGTTTAATCTGGCCGCGCGAATTCTCACCGCCGTGAGAATTACGTGTGGATATAACCCGATTGCGGCGAACGGTTAGCTATGGTACTGACACCGCGACACGTCGCAGCCGTTGGCGCGCTGGCGCTCGTTCCGATCGGCATCTATGCGGCCGCGAGCGGCCAGTTCACCGCCGTAACCGCGGCGCTGGCCGTCAGCAATCTCGGTCTCATCGTCGGCTCGCTGTTGCTCATGTTCGAGCCCGAATCTGGGCCCGAACACGGCGCTGCCCACTGACCACATGACCACCTGCACGCTCTGTGAACTACCGGCCGACGCTCCCGTTACCGACGACGACGTCGACGGGCGTTTCTGCTGTCGGGGCTGCCTGGAGATTTACCGCACACTCGGCGACATCGAGCCCGATCCGGTCGACGATCCCGTCGACCGCGCTTCCGAGTATCCCGACGACGCCGAGACGACCTACCTGGCCGTCGACGGGATGCACTGCTCGACCTGCGAACTGTTCCTCGAAGATCTCGCCTGCCGGGAAAGCGGCGTCTACGACGCCACCGGCAGCTACGCCGCCGAGACGGTGAAAGTGGTCTACGATCCCGACACGCTCACCGAAAGCGAGATCGCCGAGGCGGTTTCGGGACTGGGATACAGCGCACGCGCTCGCGGGGAAGGGACGCACACGGACACCGACTTCGCGAGTCGACTGCTCGTCGGCGGCATGTTCGCGATGATGGCGATGGTCTGGTACGCGCTCTTTCTGTATCCGACCTACTTCGGCTTCGATCCCGTCGTCGAACTCGGCACCTTCGACGGCGCGTACGTCTACGCGCAGCTTGCCGTCGTCACGGGCATCGTTCTCCTCTATACCGGCCGGCCGATACTTCGGGGAGCCTACGTCAGTCTCAGAACCGGCCGGCCGAACGTCGATCTGCTCGTTTCGGTCGCCGCGGTCGCCGCCTACGCCTACAGCACCGGCCGCCTGCTGACCGGCGGCGCTGATCTCTACTACGACGTGACTCTCGTCGTCGTCATGGCGGTCACCGTCGGCACCTACTACGAGACGCGGATCAAGCGACGCACCGCCGGTCTGCTCGCCGATCTGACCGAACTCCGGGTGACGGAGGCGACCCGAGAGGGCGGCGAGACCGTGGCAGTCGAGGAGGTGACCGCCGGCGACCGCCTGCTGGTCAAGCCGGGCGAGCGAGTTCCCGTCGACGGAGCGGTCGCGGAAGGAACTGCGGCGGTCGACGAGGCGCTCGTGACCGGCGAGTCGATCCCGGAGACCAAAGCCCCTGGCGACGCCGTCCGGGGCGGCACCGTCGTCACCGACGAGCCGTTGATCGTCGAAGCCGCGGACACTGAGAGCGCGCTCGACCGGATCGTCGGGATGCTCTGGGAGGTGCAGGCGACCCGACCGGGCGCCCAGCGCCTCGCCGATCGGATCGCGACGGTGTTCGTCCCGCTGGTGCTGGCTCTTGCCGTCCTCGTCTGTGTCGGTTTGCTCGCGCTCGGCGCGTCGCTCCAGCACGCGCTGCTGGTCGGACTCACGGTCGTCATCGTCTCCTGTCCCTGCGCGCTGGGACTGGCGACGCCGCTGGCCATCGCGACGGGTCTGCAGGCCGCCGCCGACCGCGGAATCGTCATCGCCACCTCGGCGCTGTTCGAGGAAGCCCCCGACATCGAGACGGTCGTCTTCGATAAAACTGGCACACTGACGACCGGTGAGATGACCGTTACGGCGGTCGAATCCGCCGGTGGGACCACGGCCGAAACGATCCTCGCGCGTGCGGCCGCTGTCGAGCAGTACTCGTCGCATCCGATTGCCGACGCGATCACCGACGCCGCGGACCAGCCCGCGGAATCGGTCCCCGAGACGTTCACCGATCACACCCGCGGCGTCTCCGGAACCGCCGCCGGCAGCGAGACGCTGGTCGGCCATCCGGAGCTGTTCACACAGCGTGGCTGGTCGGTGCCAGAGGGAATCGACCGCCGGCGGACGGCGATCAGCGGCCGTGGCGACGTGCCGGTGCTCGTCGGCTG
>JBLGCM010000034.1:0-8320 GCA_047617345.1 Natronomonas sp.
CCGGGAGTACGGCCGTGCGGCGTCGCTGTCGCTGTTCGGGACCGCTCCCGACGGAGACAGCGTCGATATTCCGGCTCTCCGCGCGCTGTTTCCCGATCCGTTCGAGGTGACCGGAGACAACGCCCGGACCGCGTTTCGAGACTCCCTCGACGGGGCGTTCTCGCAGGCGTTTCTGGACTCCGACGCCTGCGAGCGAGTCATCGAGTGGCGGCGGGAGGAGGACTCGCTCGGTGGCGGCCTTGACGCACAGATCGCAGCAATCGACTCGTTCGAGGCCGGGCCGCTGTACGAACTCGCGGTCCCGACGCTGGTCTTTCACGGCGTTGACGACCCGGTCGTCGATCCCGCGGTCGGCCGGGGACTCGCCGACGACCTCCCCCGCGGGGAGTTCGAGGCCGTCGAGGGAAGACGACTCGCACACGTCGAGCACGCCCGCGCGGTGACCGATCGCCTCGACGGGTTCGTCGACGAGCACCGCTCCGAGTGACCGTCACGGCGGGCCGAGCCACGACAGCGAGGGCGGCAGAACTCGCCAGCGGTGGGACGTTTATATACGACGACTGACTACGGACTGGTGATGAACCGACTGCGCATCGCACTACTGAATGCGGCCCACGACGGCGACCACACCCGGCGGAACTTCCGTCGGGAGGTCGACGCCGACCTCGTCGAGTACAACGTTACCGACGGTGATCTGCCGGAACGCTTCGACTTCGACGCCGGTATCGTGACGGGATCGCGGGCGTCCGTCTACTGGGACGAACCGTGGATCGGCGACCTCAAGCGGTGGGTCGGCGACGCGATCGAGACCGGGATGCCCTTCCTCGGCGTCTGTTACGGCCACCAGTTGCTCGCCGACGTTCTCGGCGGCAGCGTCGCGGACATGGGCGAGTACGAGATCGGCTACCGCGAGATCGAACACGGCGGCGACTCGATGCTGTTCGACGGCATCGACGAGCGGTTCACGGCTTTTACGACTCACTCCGATCACGTCGCGGACCTGCCGCCCGGCGCGCAGCTGCTGGCGGAAAACGAGTACGGCGTTCACGGCTTCCGAAAGGGGTCGGTCTTCGCCGTGCAGTTCCACCCCGAGTACGACATGCAGACGGCGCGGAAGATCACCCGGGGCAAAGATCGGCTGTCGGCCGAACGCCGCGACGCAGTCCTCGACGGTATCGACGAGGAGAACTACGCCGCCGCCTGCCGAACCAAGGCGCTGTTCGAGAACTTCACGGGCTTTGTCCGTCGGCAGCGCGAGGACGCGAGCGCGCAGTCGGGCGCTGTCGGGGACTAACCATCCTACGAGCGATCGGGCGCGAGCGCTTCCATCGTCTGTTTGATCTCGTCGACGTTCGCACTCCGCGGATAGGAGGTGTAGACGGCGTCGACGCCGTCGATAGATTCGTACTGCGCGAGCTGTTCGCGCGCTTCTTCTGGGGTTCCCGCGACGCCCATCTCCGAGAGGAGTTGCTCGTCGACGAGTTGCTGGGCGCGGTCGCGGTCGCCGTCCTGCCAGGCGTCGTAAATCGTCTGTGCGAGGTCCTCGTAGCCCTGCCGGGCGAGGCTATCCCGGTAGTACGTGCCCATGCCGCCGAGGTAGAAGGCGATGTGCTGGGTGACCTGTTCGCGAGCGTGTTCGCTGTCTTCCAGCGCGCAGCAGGTCACGGAGACGGTTGTCCGGAACTGCTCGCGGTCGCGGTCGCCGAGTTCGAGGCCGCGTTCGAGGTCGTCCATCCGGTCGGCCAGTCCATCGTGAGTAAAGGTTGTCGCGTGCCAGCCGTCGGCGAAGCGACCGCACATCTCGACGGCCTTCGGCCCCAATCCCGCGGCGTCGACCTTCGGGAGCGTCTCGGGGAGATCACAGCGCAGGCGGAATCCGTCGAGGTCGAAGTACTCGCCGTCGTAGGTGACTTCCTCGCCCGAGAGGACCTGCTTGATGATCTCGACGGTTTCGCGGGTCCGGCGAAGCGGATTGCCGAAGTCGACGCCGTGCCAGTTTTCGATGACGATGGGGCCGCTGGGGCCGACGCCGAGTCGAAAGCGGCCGTCGCTCGCCTCCTGAAGCGTGACGGCGGTCTGGCCGAGCAGCGTGGGTGATCGGGAGTAGGCGTTGAGAATGCTCGTCCCGAGACCGATTTCCTCGGTCCGGTGTGCGGCCGTCGCGAGCAGTGTCACGGCGTCGCGGCCCCACGTCTCAGGAGCCCAGGCCGTGTCGTAGCCGAGATCTTCGGCGAGTTCGATCTGGTCGACCATCGCATCGAGTGATGGCTGTGCGCCGACGGAGAGGAACACGTCCCGTTCTGCCATACTCCTCCCTTACGAGGCGCGGTATATAGTAGTGGGCTACAGCGATCGGCGGTCGTTCCGGCGAGAGACGACGAGCGGCCCCGGAATCGTCGAATTCGGCTCACTCGACCTGCTTGTCAAGTTCGCCCTGAACTGCGAGCGTATCGAAATCGTGATCCGGCCGGATGTTGACGAAATCCAGAAAGCCCTGTGCTGAGGCGAGCACGTCGCTGTCGTAGTACTCGGTCGCGACGCTGACCGCGGGGCCGGCACCGATGATCGGTTCGAGCGCGGCCAGCGCACAGGCGATATCGTATGCACGGGCGTCCCGGATCCCGTCGGCGTTGACTTTCGTCGCATCGATGAAATACAGCGTTTCGCCGGCGATCAGGACGTTCTCAGCCCGGAGGTCGCCGTGGACGAGTTCTGCGTCGTGCATCCGCGATAGGGCGGAGAACAGATCTGATGCGTACGACTCGACGGCGGCGGGGTCGAGTTCGTCGAGCGTCTCGAAGTCGGGGAGGTATTCGAGGACGACGACTCCGTATCCCTCGTGCTCGAACGCTTCCAGGGGTTCGGGAGCGTTGACTCCTAACTCTTGCATTTTCCGCGTCGATTCGAGTTCGTGTTCGGCCATCGCGTAGGGCGTTCCGAACCGCTGAAAAAAGCCCTCGGAACCGCTCGCGAAGACGCCGATATTTCGACCGGTCGTCAGCAGGCCGTGAACGAGCGTGTTCTGGCCGCTGATTATCTTGATGAAAAACTGCTCGTTGACGACGGCTGGACTCGAGAGCCAGTTGTCCGCCTCCAGCGGACGGACGGCCTCGAACTCCTCACCGTGGCGGACGGCCGTCTCTTCGCCGACGGCTTCGAGTTTGTCGTCGGGAACCGACCCCCTGAGCAGGTCGCGGATTGCCATCTATGCTGAGTTCATGCTCGCTGCGTATATAACTCCGGGCGGTGTGTCGGCAGTGATACAGCGGGTATCGCTGCTCGATATCGGCGAGTCGACTACCCCATCCCACTGCGCTCACTCTGACGGATTCGCCCGTTGGGCGCGTCGCCGGAATCGAGCAAACTCATCGCTGATGACTTCCAGCAGTCTTATTTCGCTCGATACCATACGTTCCGATGGAGCCAGTTGGCTCCGTAGTGTCACACGTTGGGGGTTGTTCCCCCACTTTTCCCCTGTGCAACTCGGACAGCGACGGCCAACCTCACAGCGTCACGGGTGTCACACACCCGAAACAGCAGGCGGCGAACAGACCGAGTGTGATCGTGCGACTGCGAGTTCTGCCCGCTCCGTTCGTCGGGAGTTTGGCCATCGTCGCGCTCGCGTCGTTGGTCGGGACGTTCCCCGCGGGCCCACGAGACGTATCGAAGCCGATTCGGTGGAGGGCCGAGTCGACGAGAACGACTCCCGACGCCGCCCCCAGTTCCCCCGTCGTTTTCCTCGAAGAGGCGATTCACCAGTACGATCCACCGGACTCGTCCGGTGACGATCCGCTCGCCGTTTCGGGGGTATCGGCGAGTCGATGGCTCGTGAGGGAGACGGTCGACTCCGAGGAACCCGACTGCGAAGCGACGCGGCTACTCCTCCCAGTAAAACCGCGGGGCGAGCGCGAGATAGGCCAGCGCAGCGACCAGCAACGCTCGCGGGAGGAGCCGACGGAGCGCCGTCGGTGCGACGATCGCGCCCATCTGGACGACGCCCATTGCGAGCGCGTCGCGGGCGGCCAGTTTCGGGTACGGAACCGGCGCGACCATCAGCACCGAGAGAACGACCGTCGCGGCCAAAAGCGCTGGGACCGCTGTGAGACCGGCGAGATAGGCGGCGGCGAGAATCGAGGAGGCGAGCGTGTTCTGAATGCCGGGCCTGTTCTCGTCTTCGCCGACGTACACCGTATAGAGGACGGTTCGAACCAGCGAGAACACGACGAACAGCGCCGCGACGGCCGCAGCGGCAGCGAAATACAGCGGTTTTCCGCCCAGCGGTCCCCACACGTCGTTGGCAGCGACGAAGACGAAAAGCGCCGGCGCGGTGCCGAAGGAGACGATATCGGCCATCGAGTCGAGGTGGGGGCCGACGGCCGTCCCGCCGCGGGTCCGAGCGATGATACCGTCGAGTCCGTCGGCGACCGCCGCCAGCAGAATCAGTTGGGCGATCAACTGGACTTCCCCGAGAACGGCCACGGCCATGGCGACGACGCCGACCGCCGCGTTCGCAAGCGTCATCACGTCAGCCAACCCGAGTCGGTCGACCACCCGAAGGGACATACCCACACCGTCGGTCAGGGCGTACAAGAAGGACGCGATTTACCGGCCGGATCCGTAGGATCTTATGTCGCCCAGATCTCTTTTCGGTATGATCTCGAACCGAGCGGATCTCGTTCGCTCGCCGGGCCACGACGCCGCCTGTCGGGCGCTCGTTGACGGGATCTCTGCCGCGCACCCTCGGCGCGTGGTCGAGCAATCCGTCACGGGCGAAGACGGTCGTCTCCGCGTCGGGGACGGCACCTACGATGTCGGCGACTACGAACGGATTCTCGTCCTCGGCGGCGGCAACGCGGCGGGAACGGCCGCCACAGCCCTCGAAACCGTACTCGGCGACCGCCTCGACGGCGGAGTCGTCGTCACCGACGACCCGACCGAAACCGAGCGGATCGAGATCGTCGAGGGAACCCATCCCCTCCCCTCCGAGGCGAACGTCGCGGGGACCGAGCGGGTGCTGGAGACCGCTCGCGCCGCGGACGAGCGGACGCTCGCGCTGGTCGTCGTCACCGGCGGCGGGAGCGCACTGCTCGCCGATCCGGCCGTGGGTGTCGATCTCTCCGCCTACCGCGAACTCACGGACGCGCTCGTCACCAGCGGGGCGACAATCGACGAGATCAACGCCGTCCGTAAACATCTCTCCGGGATCAAGGGCGGACAACTCGCGGACGAACTCGCTCCGGCGACGACGGTCGGACTCCTCTTTAGCGACGTGGTCGGCAACCGGGAAGACGTGATCGCCAGCGGCCCGATCAGCCCCGACGACACGACCGACGGCGATGCCCGCGCGGTGGTCGACCGCTACGACCTCGACGTTTCGGGGGATATCGACGAAGCCCTCACGGGAGGCGAACACGGCGACCGAGCGGAGACGCCGGGTCCCGGGGATTCGGCCTTCGAGCGCGTGGAGACGCACGTCCTCGCGGACAACCAGACTGCGCTCGACGCCGCCGCCGCATCGCTGCGGGAGGACGGCTATCGGGCGGTCGTGCTCGCGGCCGACATCGAGGGTGAAGCGCGGGACGTCGGCGGCGTCCACGCCGCGATCGCGAACCGGTGTGCGGCCAGCGGCGAACCGTTCGAGCCGCCGGTCGCGCTGCTCTCGGGCGGTGAGACGACGGTGACCGTCGCGGGCAGCGGCGCGGGCGGACCGAATCAGGAGTTCGCGCTCTCTGCGGCGCTCGATCTGGAATCGGGCCTTGTCGCCGCAGTCGACACGGACGGAATCGACGGGGCAACCGACGCCGCCGGAGCCATGCTCGACTCAAGCGTGATCGAGAACGAACGCGAAGCGAGGGCCGCCCTCGACGCGAACGACGTCCGTCCGTGTCTGGACGAACTCGGCGCGCTCGTCGAGACGGGCCAGACCGGGACGAACGTCAATGACCTCCGACTGCTGCTCGTCGGCGAGCCGGAGTGAGTCGGCTGTGCCCGCGGGGAATCGGGCGGCGAGAGGAATGCAGTCGATTTTTACACGCCGGTCGCCAACGGTAGGTCATGAGTTTCGAGAAAGGAGACGAGGTCATCCTCCACGACGAGCACAGCGAGTACGACGGCGAGACCGGCGAGATCACCCGGATCTCGGAGACGATGTTCGGCGACGAGAACTACACGATCAGCTTCGAGGAGGGACAGGAAGCGGGCGTCCCCGAGGACAACCTCGAAGCGGCCGAGTAACGCCATGTCTTCGATCCCGCTCCACTACATCGATCTCAGGGCTTTCTGTTACGTGACCGAAGCGGACGAGCGGGTCGAAGACGCGCTGGGGCTGTTTCTGCCCGAGGAGTTCGAGCTCCAGCGCGCCGAGTCGGAAGGCCACTACGGTGACCGGATTCTCGTCCTCTCGGCCCGGGTCGAGAACGCGGGCGGGATGCGCACTGTGCTCGACGCGCTCGGCGAACTGGCCGACGAGGAGTTCTCACGGGTCGTCGACCAACTCGACGAACGGGTCAACGAGAACTGCGCGTTTTTCCTCACGCTCGACAAGCAGGCGGCCTACAACGGCGAGGTTGCACTCGGCGACGGGATCACTCTTCGGGGGAAGGTCGAGGCCTACCCCGCCAAGAAGGAATCGGCCGTCGAGAACGTCGAAGACCTGCTCTCCGAGCTGTGATGTACGAGGCCGTCCACGCCCACCCCGACGGGACGAGTACCGTTGCCCGGCTGGCCCTGACTGCCAGCGAGTACGGCTTCGAGGGGCTCGTCGTCCGCAACCACGGCGACGACCCCGCCTCCTACAGTCCCGACGACATCGCAGATACCTACGGTATCGATATCGTCCCGGGCGTGGAGATTCGGGCCGACGACCCCTCGCAGGCGAGTGGCTTCGTCAGTTCGCACCGCGATCACCAGCGGATCGTCGCCGTCCACGGCGGCACTCCGGCGATCAATCGCTTCGCCGTCGAACAGCCACAGGTCGACGTGCTCGCCCATCCGATGGTCGGCGACGGCGACTTCAATCACGTGCTCGCGAAGGCCGCGGCCCGAAACGCCGTGCGGATCGAGTTCTCCCTTGCGGGCGTATTTCGGGACTCGGGCGGCCACCGGATCAACCGCCTGCGCGATCTGCGGAAACTACGCGAGATCGTCACCGAGTACGACACTCCCTACGTCGTCAGCGCTGATCCGGCCTCGCATCTCCACCTCCGCGCGCCGCGGGAACTGATCGCCGTCGGCGAGGCGATCGGCTTCGACGCCGACGCAATCGAGGCGGGCCTCGCGGAGTGGGGCCGACTCGCCGATCGAAACCGACAGCGACAGTCGGATTCGTACGTCGAACCGGGAGTTCGGCGACTCGACGGGGAGTGAGTGCTCCCCGCGGCCGTCCGCGCCGAGCGCATCGGAGCAGAATACTTTAGCCCGGCCGCGTACAACCGAGTGACAGAACAGATGGATCGCGGTGACGCCGAGCATTTCAATCGGATGGGGACACTCGGAATCGAGGAGGAGTTTTTCGTCGTCGACGCCGAGGGCCGACCGACCGCCGGGACCGACGAACTCGTCTACGAATCGACGCCGCCGGAGATTCTCGACGGCCGGCTCGACCACGAACTGTTCAAGTTCGTCATCGAGACGCAGACGCCGCTGATCGAAGAGCCCGGCGACGCCGAGGAGAACCTGCTCGCGGTGCGGGACGCGCTGATCGAGCACGCCGAAAGCGAGGGCTTTCAGATCGCCGCGGCGGGCCTGCATCCGCTGGCGCGCTGGCGGCAACTCGAACACGCCGAAAAGCCGCGGTACAAATCCCAGCTCGACCGAATTCAGTATCCACAGCACCGGAATACGACCGCCGGACTGCACGTCCACGTCGGCGTCGACGACGCCGACAAGGCCGTCTGGGTGGCGAACGAGATTCGCTGGTATCTGCCGCCCCTGCTCGCGCTGTCGGCGAACTCGCCGTACTGGAACGGTTTCGACACTGGACTGCACTCCGCCCGGGCGAAGATTTTCGAGGGCCTGCCCAACACCGGTATGCCGACGACGTTCGGCTCTTACGAGGATTTCGACAACTTCGAGCGGCGGATGCTCGACACCGATTCGATAGACGACCGCGGCGAGCTCTGGTACGACGTGCGGCCACACTCCGCCCACGGCACCGTCGAGGTTCGGACGCCAGACGGGCAGCACGACCCCGAGGCGGTGCTCGCGTTCGTCGAGTACATCCACGCGCTCGTGATCGATCTCTGCGAGCGATACGAGGACGGCGAGACGGGCTATCGCCACCGCCGAGAGATTCTCGACGAGAACAAGTGGCGGGCGATCC
>JBLGCM010000035.1:0-8317 GCA_047617345.1 Natronomonas sp.
CTCCGTCGAGAACGACGACTCTCGCACGCAGTCGGTGGCGTTCGTCCTCCAGACGACGAGAGACGACCTCGGCGTCATCCAGGGGTTCGAGTCCGGGGAGATCGATCCGGGAGAGACGTGGACACGTGAACCGGAGACGCTCGAGCCCGGCGAGTACGACCTGGAGGTACAGATGCCGATCCTGAGCACGAACAGCACGCTGGCGTGGGTCGGTCACGAGTGCCCGATCAAAGACGTCGAAATCGAACTTCGGGAGAGCGGCTTTCGGATCCGGAATCGCTGTCCGGACGAAGAGTAGAGTGTGGCACGCGCGCTCGCCAGTCGGGAGAGCCGACGAACCCGTTCTGTGGCGACGGTCGTCGTACGGCGTCGGGTTGTCCGGGGCCCAATGGTAACGAGTGCCTACCTTTTTTACTGGGAGGATCCAAGGTGTCAGTCGTGTCAGACACGCCGGATTCCCCGGACGAGACGACGCAATGGGCGGATCTCGTCGAGGAGACGCAGGACGACGCCGAACGTGACGGGCCGCCGGTCGAGAGCGGGACTCCTCTGATCGACCAGCCGTCCCCGGAGCGTCACGAGGTCCCGCCGCCCGAGCGGAGCGTTCTGGACGACGTGAAAAGCTATTTTCGGGAGATCGATCCCGGGTTCGCTCCCGCGCCGGCCGACTCCTTCGTCGACGAGGAGTTTTTCGATCTGGAATACCGGGAACAGGCGACGGAAATCGAGCAATACTGGCTGACGGAGCCGTTCGCCTACGCCAGCATCCTCTACGACGACTCGCGCAACGACTACCGGTATCGCGTCGTCGAGCCCGAGCTCTCCGAATTCGAGCAGTACGTCCGGGAGGACATGGTCGAGGACCTCTCCGACATCCTCCTGCACGTCGACCCCGATGCCGGCGAGCGCGGCGAACTACTGGATCAGGAACTCGCGACGCTCTCGGACCGATA
Source organism: Natronomonas sp. (assembly GCA_047617345.1). Classification (GTDB taxonomy): domain Archaea; phylum Halobacteriota; class Halobacteria; order Halobacteriales; family Haloarculaceae; genus Halovenus. The sequence goes on from JBLGCM010000035.1 coordinate 954, forward strand.
TGCGCGCCGGGCAGAACCGGGATCGCTACACAAGATCCGGTACTACATCCGTCGAGATCTGCTGGGATACGATCGGATCGATCCGCTGCTCAACGATCAGCGATTGGAGGATATCTCGTGTGACGGTGCCGACGTGCCGGTTTACGTCTATCACAACGACTACCGCGATCTGAAGACGAACGTCTCCTTTCCGGAACAGCCGCTGAATTCGTTTGTCGTGCGCATGGCCCAGCGGTCCGGCCGACACATCTCCGTCGCGAATCCGATGATCGACGCCAGCCTCCCCAACGGCTCGCGCGTCCAGTTGACCCTCGGCCGGGAGGTCAGCACGCGCGGCTCGAATTTCACGATCCGGCAGTTCGCGGACGTGCCGATCACGCCCATCGATCTCATCAAGTGGGGCACCTTCTCCGTCGAGACGATGACTTACCTCTGGCTGGCCATCGAGAACAACCTCTCGCTCGTGTTCGCGGGCGGGACCGCCTCCGGCAAGACCACCTCGATGAACGCGGTCTCGATGTTCATCCCGCCCCGGACGAAGGTGATCACCATCGAGGACACCCGCGAGATCACGCTGCCACACGACAACTGGATCCAGAGCGTGACCCGGGAGGGCTTTCTCGCCGAGGACAGCGGCGGCGAGATCGATATGTACCAACTGCTGCAGGCCGCGCTGCGCCAGCGCCCCGAGTACCTCCTCGTCGGCGAGATTCGGACCGAAGAAGCCGTCGCGCTGGCTTTCTTCCAGGCGATGTCGACCGGACACACGGCCTACACGACGATGCACGCCGATTCGACGGAGACGGTGCTCTCCCGGCTGCAGAACCCGCCGCTGAACGTCCCGAAACAGATGGTCCAGGAGCTCGATATCGTCGCCGTCCAGCGGCAGATCTTCGTCGACGATCAGCGCGTCCGCCGGAACATGCGGCTCTCGGAACTCGACGCCGGCAAAGACGAAATCAACATCCGCGACATCTACACGTACGACCCCGGCGCGGACGAGTTCGCGCAGCGAAATCGGTCTCAGAACATCGCTGACATCATGCACATGCGCGGCTGGGACCAGGACGACCTCGCCGCCGAGTTACAGCGGCGCGAACGGTTGCTCAGACATCTCGTCACGGAGGATATCACCGGGTACGAGCCCTTTACCGACATCGTCCACCGGTATCACACCGACCCGGACGAAGTGATGGAACTGCTCGACGCCGGCGGACTCGACACACTCACATAGATGAGCGAGCGCACACAACCGTGGTGGCGACGGACACTCACGGGCTATTTCGATCCGCTGCGGCGCTGGTTCGAGCGCAATCGCAAGCGCCATCAGGGGATCCGCCGGGACCTGAATCAGGCCCGTTTCGGCGTCACCTACGACGACTATCTGACCGGAGTCGCCGTCACCGCCGTCGCGGGCGGTCTGCTCGTCGCCGCGCTGGTAATCGCGGCGGTCGAATCCGCCGAGTTCGCGCTGGGGAACCGACTCCTCGGCCCGGTCGGGACCGTCGGTGGCGGGCTGGTTGTCGGGATCGCGACCGGAACCATCGCGTGGTACGTCGGCTACACGCGGCCGAGTCGAGTCGCCAGCCGGCGGGCGCGCAGGCTCGACGTGATGCTGCCGTCGACGACCTCGTACATGTACGCGCTCGCGCACGGCGGGCTGGACGCAGTCGAGATTATCCGGCGGACCGCCCGTCGCGAGGAGACCTACGGCGAACAGGCCCGGGAGATGCAGATGATCGTCAACGAGATGGAGTACACCGGGACCGATTTCGTGACCGCCATCCAGAACGCCTCGGAGTTGACCCCCTGCCCGGCGACGGCCGATTTCCTCGCAGATATGGTCGGTGTGCTCGAATCGGGCGGCGATTTCGAGGCGTTTCTCGACGACTACCGCGAGACGAACATCGAAGAGCTCACCGGCGAACAGGAGTCCTACCTCGAACAGATCGAACTCTTCGCAGAGGTGTACGTGACGGTCCTGGTCGCCGGGCCGCTGTTTGTGATCGTGCTGTTGCTCGTCGTCGGCGTCCTCGGCGGCGAGACGGTCGGCGTCGTCTACGTGCTCGTCTATCTCGGATTGCCACTCGGCACCGCGGGCGCGGTGTTCGCGCTCGGCCTGCTGAACTCCCCGTTCGTCTCGACGGATTTCAAGACCACGGAATCGACGGACAACCCGGTTCCCGACGACGAGGACGCCCGAGCCTACGCAAAGCGAAAGCGACGGTACGAACTGCGACAGCGGCTACAGAACCCGTTCGAGCGGTTCGTGCGCCAGCCCGCGGCCGCGCTCGTCCTTTCGGTGCCACTCGCGGTCATCGTCGCCGGCGTCGCCGCTGTTGCTGGGCTCGCCGAGCCGACGATTTCGGGGTTTCGGTCCCGCCCGTGGACGACGACGACCCTGTTCGGCGTCCTGCCGTTCGTCATCGTCGCGACCCCGGTCGCGGTGTTTTACGAACTGCGACGGCGGTACATCGACCGGATCCGCGACCGGTTGCCCGACGTGCTCTCCTCGATGGCGCGGGCCAACCGGTCGGGTATCAGCACCGCCGAGGCGATCAAGATGGAGCAGAGCCGTTCGAGCGGCGTTTTCGCCGAGGAGCTGAAGATGTTGCACAACGATATCCGGTGGTTCAATGATCCGAGCCGGGCGTTTCGACGGTTCGCGTCCCGGTCACGGCTCCAGATGACCAGCCGGACGATGCGGCTGATCGCCGAGGCCAACGAGGCCAGCGGCAACCTCCAGCGGACGCTGTCGGTCGCCGCCGAGGAGGCCCGCTTCCAGCGGCAGTTCGTGGCTGCCCGCTCCCGGGAAGTCGCCACCCACGTCGCGGTCGCAGTTATCTCCTTTCTGGTCTTCGTCGGAATCATCGTCCTCCTCCAGCAGTTCTATCTGGTGCGCGTCATCGAGGCCGGGGCCGCCACGGCTGGCACCGGCTCGGAGATCGGACCGCAGATGCCCGGCTCGCTCGAAAACATCGACGCCGAGGGCTTCCGACTGGCCTTCCTGCACTCGGTCGTGATCCAGGGGGCCTGTATCGGATTCGTCGCCGGAAAGCTTTCCCACGGCACCGTCCTGGCGGGCGTCAAGTACAGCATCGGGATGGTGCTGGTCGCGGTCGCGACCTTCGGGGTGATCGCATGAGCGAGCGAAGCCAGTCCTCCCTGATCGGATTCGTGCTGGTCTTTGCTATCATCATGACCCTGCTGGTCGTTTTGCAGGTCACCGCAGTCCCGGTCTGGAATCAGGGGATCGAAGTCTCGCACAACGAGCGAGTCCAGGACGATATGGAATCAGTCCGAGAAGACGTCCTCCGAACGAGTGCGACCGGCAACCCGACCTCGCGGTCGGTGAGTCTCGGGACGCGGTACCCCGTCCGGCCGTTTCTCGTCAACCCACCGCCGCCGACCGGCCGGATCGAGACGACCGACCCCGGCCAAGTCCGGATCACGAACGCGACCGCCCCGGGAGAGACCGGCGATTACTGGAACCGGTCGACACGGGCGTTTCCCGATCGAGCGCTGGTGTACGAACCCGATTACAACGAGTACGACAACGCGCCGGCGACCGTGCTGGAGTCGGCGGTGCTGTACAACCGCTTCGGGGAGCGACACCTCCCGAGAACGGAGACCCAACTGGTCAGCGGGCGGCGGATCAATATCGTGACGCTCAACGGGACGCTCTCTCGGGGCGGAACCGGCTCCGAGAACCTCGAACTCCGGCCGCTCAGTGCGCCACAGCAGGTGACGACGGTCCGAAGCGAGGGGCCGCTCGTCCTCACGCTTCCGACGCGGTTGCCCGAACAGCAGTGGCGGGAGTTGCTGGCAGAGGAGCGCGACGAGGCGGGCGGCCGCGTCACCAACATCTCGGTCACGTCGGGCGATCCCGGAGCGCTCCGACTGACGCTCGCGGCCGGGGAGAGCTACGACCTCCGCATGGCCAAAGTCGGGCTCGGGTCTGAGACCGTCGATCCGGGGCCGTACTACATCACGACCGAGTCGCCGCCGGAACAACGACTGACAGTCGGGGACAGTCGGCGGGTCGTCTTCGAGGTCCGTGATCGGTACAACAACCCCGTCAGCGGCGTCGACGTGAACGTCTCTGACCCCGCGCGGGGCGCTCTGACGCCGGTCGAACCCGTCAGCGACGCGGGGGGCCGCGCCGTGTTTCGCTACGACGCGCTGGCTCCCGGAACGGCGACCGTCGAAGCGTCGTTCGGCACCGGCACAGTCGGTCGACAGCGAGCGAACGTCACGCTGACCGTCGACGAGCCGACAGCCACGGACCGACCGCTATCGCTGGCGTGGACCGAACCAGTCGGAGGTAACGGGCAGTACCCGCTCGACGCCGGTTCCGGCGGCGCCGTCGAGCTGACGGCGACGGTGACGCCCGGTGTCGAGGGTCTGGGCGTGCAGTATCTGCTGAGCGACGGCACAGTCGGAACGCTCGATTCAGCGACCGGAACCACCGGCCCGGACGGACGGGCCACGGTGACGTTTACCCCGACCCGCGACGGCACCGTCGATGTCTACGCTATCGGTGCCGGCAGCGTCGACGTGCTGACGGTGACAGTGACCAACGCGAGCGGTGCCGGCACTCCGACCGCCGAGTTCTCTGTCGACCCGACGGAGCCCACTCCGGGCGAGACAGTTACCTTCGACGGAACTGCTTCGACGACACCAGACGGAACCGTCGAATCGTACGAGTGGAACTTCGGCGACGGGGCGACGGAGAGCGGGCCGGTCCCCACGCATGCCTATTCCGAACCCGGGACGTACGTGGTCACGCTGACCGTCACCGACAGCAACGGAGAGACCGCCACGACGACGCGGACGGTGACGACCGATCCGGTTCCGTCGATCGACTCGCTGGCGGTTACTGGCGAGAGCCAGACCAGAGGAAAGAGCGATATTAGATCCGCACAGTTCAGCATCGACTACGCGGTCTCCGATGATATCGAACTCGACAGCCTGCGGCTCTCGGTGGTCAGGGTGTCCGACGGCGCGCGGGTCGCCGGCCGAACGATCGAGCTGTCGGGGACACGGGCAGAAGGGACCGGAGAGGTCGAAGAGAAGAATCGAAAGACCAGCCTGGTGGACGACGAGTACCGGATCACGGTGACGGTCGTCGACACGGACGGGAAAAGCGCGACGCGTACCGAAACGGTGCGGGTCAGAGCACCGTGAGAAGACCGACGAGCCGACAGCAGGTACATATATAACAGTGCTCGGTAAAGCAACGGATACCCCACAATGTCGGATCGTTCCTCGCCCGAGCCGACAGCCCCCAAATCCGATCGAACCGACGCCGAGTCGGCCACTATCGAGGAGATCTTCGCCGATCTGATCACGCTCAGAGAGGAGTCCGACGACACGGAGACCCGCGAGGAGATCCTCGACATCAAGCAGTTACTCGTCGAGGCACACGACCGCGGGCTGATCGACTCCGGCGTCCGCCACCTCGACAGGCGCGACGCCGCCGAGGCCTTCGTCGGCAGCGTCATCTTCGCCTCGCCGCTTCTGGTCGAGGGCGGCGTCTTCGACATCGGAACATATCTGTTCCAGTTCACCCCCGGCGGGGTTCCCGTTTTCCTGCTGTTGAACACGGCTTTCGTCGTGTTGATGACCTACGCGCTGTTGGAGTGGACCGGCCAGGACAGAGACGAGACTCGTCTGCTGTTCGGGATCGTTCCGGTCCGACTGGTGATGACACTCGCCGTCTCGTTCGTGGTCGCGACGCTTCTGATGACCGTCTGGGGGCGGGTCGGTGGGTGGCAGTCGCCGGTCGAAGCGCTCGCCCGGATCAACGTCATCTGGACGGTGGGATCGCTGGGGGCCGGGCTGGGTGACATCATCTCCGAGGGCGAGACACCGCCCGAGGTTACGGTCGAGAACGCCGTCGCCCAGCGCGGGGCGCGGCTGATCGAGTCCGGTGAGATTTCCATCACGGCGCCGCCGGCGGAAGTCCAGCAAATGAGCGACAGTGCGCTGGTCGACGCGCTACATCGGGAGTTCGACGAGCTCGAATCTGTCGTCGACGGCTCCGCCGATCAGGCGGAGGTCAATCGGCTCCGCGAGGAGACCGTCGATGCGACGCTCGCCGATAGCTTCGGCGACCGAATCGAAAAATACACCTCCCGAGATATCGCCGAGGCGTTCGTCGGAAGCATCTTCTTTGCCATCCCGTTTCTCGTCGAGGACGGCGTCTTCGATATCGCCGACTTTTTCCTCTCCTTTCGAATCGGCGTCTTTCCGGTCTACTTTCTCATCAACACCGCCTTCGTCCTGCTGATGATCCTCGCGCTGGTTTACTGGGCCGGGCCACAGGAGGTCCACGTGAACCAGCCGATTCTCGGCTTCATCCCCCGCCGGATGGTCGGCATCGCCGTCGTCTCCTTTCTGACGGCGGCGGCGATGATGACGATGTGGGGACGGGTCGACAACTGGGCCGATCCGGTAGTGGCGCTGGCCCGGGTCAGCGTCGTCTGGACGGTCGCGTCTTTCGGGGCGGCGCTGGGCGATATCCTCCCGGGGGAGAGTTCCGGATCAGATATCAACGACGAACTGCGCGAAATCGGTGGGTAGACCCTGACGCTCGTACTGGGCGTTCGTAGAAATCACCTGGCGAACGCCAGCCTCTCCGGCGGAGAGGGACTCACTCCTCGCTGTCGGGGGCTTCGAGGTTGACCTCCGGCGGGCCGCCGTCCCAACCGTAGGAAAACAGCACGAACAGAGTCGTTGCGAGACCCACGAGGGCGAATCCGTACACCACGAGCGTTCGGAGGGCGCTGAACAGTCCCATACCCCGAGGATCGCCGCCGAGACTCAAAGAGCTACTGTTTGTCGCTGTCGTCAGAAAAACAGCGGGATACCGAGTATCGCCTGCACGAAGGTGAGGACGGTAAATACGCCGTACAGAAAGGCTACGAGGGAAACAGCGGCGAGAGCGCGTCGGGCGGTGTCGGTCCACCGCGTCGCGAGGTAGCCGGCCAGCGGGAGCGCCTGCAGCCCGTGGAGGCCGACGAAGTGAGCGACACGGAGGTCGCCGCCCTCGGAGTGCCAGTTGAGCAGCGGGAGACCGGCGCTGTCCGGCGGGACGCCGACGCTGTGTGCACCGTAGACGACCATCAGCGCGCCTTCGAGACTGGCGAGCAAAAACAGCGTCAGACCGAGCCAGATACCCAAGCGATAGGCCGGGGCGAGCGACGGCGGTCGGCGGAGCGTTCGCCAGAGCACGTACCCGACAACGAGGGTGTTCAGGGAGATGGTGAGACCCATGACGGCGGCGATGCTCGCGTCGAGAGCCGTCGACATGTTGAAATGCGACCTGACGCCGCGGGCCGCCTGGGTGGAGATGAGCGTGA
>JBLGCM010000036.1:0-8313 GCA_047617345.1 Natronomonas sp.
GGCCGACGCGGACGACTCGGCGGTTCCCGACGACGTGCGGGCCTACACCAAGTTCTCGAAAATCGACGGGAGCACCTACGACCGGGCCAACGACTTTCTCCGCGAGCGGACCTATATCACGGCCAGAGAGTGGGCTATTGCCCGACTCTGTGCCGACTTCCGAACGGAGACGGGCGTCGAGATGACCAAAATCGGCGAAAATCTGCCCCATCTCGTTCCATTCATGACCGATACGTACAGCCCGCAGGCGGTCAACCAGGCCCGGCACTCCTTCGAGGAGAAAGTCCGCAAATCCGGCGCGACCTTCCTCTACGGCGCAATGAGTGATTTCTTCACCGCCGAGGAACTCGACGACGTGATGTACGAGGCCACGGAGGTGGCGAAGTTCCTGCTCGAAGTCGAGGGGGTGAACCTCTCCGTCGAAGAGGAACTCGAAGCCGAAGACCGGATCACCGACGTCATGCGCGACGTGCGCGAACACAGCGTCGAACTCCGCCACGACGAGGTCTGCTGCCCGGAGTGTGGCCACGAGTTCGACGCCAGCGGGGAGTGAGAGCATCCGAGACATGGCAGAAGATCGGTTTCCCACGTCGTGGCGCGATCCGAACTACGTCGCGGGAGTGGTCGGAACGGTCGCCACGGGAGCGCTGTTTTTCTACAGCGGACTCGCCGAGTCCGCACCGTCGCCGGAGACGATTGGGTTCGTCCTGTTGTGGGTGTTCCTCCCGGCGGGGGTTGCCTACGAAGTCGCTCGTCGATTCCGCTGATCAGAGCCGCTCGGAGACGTACTGAAAATCGACGCCCGCCCGGTCAGCGGTCAGTTCGTCGCTCTCGGAATCGCCGATGAAAAGCGTCTTGGCGGGGGAGACACCGAGCGATTGAATCGCGTACAGCAACGGTTCCGGATCCGGCTTGTACGTCGCGGTCGTGTCACGGCCGACGATTGTATCGACGTGCCGATCCAGCCCGTGGATCTCTAAGGCGATCCGGCAGGCCGCCTCGCAGTTGAGCGAACAGACGCCGACGGGCACGTCACGGGGGAGTTCGTCGGCCAGCGCCAGCCGTTCGGAGCGGCGCGCTCCCTCGCGTTCGTGCTCTCCGAGAACCTCTTCGACAGCCCGTTCGAGTGAATTGCCGCGGGCGTGCTCGAACAGATCCCAGAGACTCATCTCTACGACATCGACATCCCGGGCGCGTAACTTCGAGGCGACCTCGTCACGGGCCCGTTCCCAGTCGACCGCCAACCGGGCGAGCGTTCCGTCGAGGTCGTAGACGACCGCGTCGTACTCCGCTGTCACGGTTATCTGTACGAAAAGCGCGGTCAAAGGGGCTTCGGTCACCGCTGTACGGGCACGCTTATTAGGGACGACATCAAACCGGTTGTGAATGGGTATCAATAAACCAGATCTCTCAGGAAGTACGGCATTCATCACGGGAACGACCCGTGGCATCGGCAAATCGATTGCGCTCGATCTCGCAAAACAGGGGTGTAACATCGTCTCGACGGGCAAGACGAGCGAACACGACGATTACAAAGAGGAGAAAGGTCTCGAGGGCAGCATCGAACAGACCGCCCGCGAGGCCGAAAAAGTCGGCGTCGAGGCGCTACCGATCAAGCTCAACGTCCGCGAGGAGGAAAACGTCGAGTCGGCCGTCGAAACCGCCATCGATCACTTCGGCGAGATCAACATCGTCATCAACAACGCCAGCGCGATCCAGCCGGAGAAGATCGAGGATCTGCCGCCGAACCGGTTCGATCTGCTCAACGAGGTCAACGTCCGCGGAACCTACCTCACCAGTCACTACTTCGTCGACCATCTCAAAAGCATCGAGGACAAGGACACGTGGGTACTGAGCAACTCGCCGCCGATCAAAACCGATCGCGCACCCGGCAGCGGTCCGTACACGTGGTCGAAACTCGGGATGACCTTCATGACCCTGTCGCTGGCCGGCGAACTGAGCAACTTCGATATCGGCTGTAACGCATTCTGGCCCGCGACGGCCATCGACACCCGCGCGACGCGGTATTTCGGCATGGGAACCGAGGACGACTGGCGAACGCCGCAGATCGTCTCGGAGACGGTGCTCGAAATCCTCAACCGGGATCCCGCCGAGTTCACCGGCAACGCCGTCTACGACGAGGAACTGCTCTGGGAGGCCGGCGTGCGAGATTTCTCGGAGTACAACCTCACCGAGGGCGATCCGGCACCGATGTCCGCACAGATGACCAATCCCGACTACGAGAGTCCACAGTAACCGATCAGTGGGGCGCTCTTTTTGCGGAAGCCAGCACGCTTAACGGGTTCGATGGCCATGGCTCCGATAATGACAGCACGGCCACCATCGAACGATCTGGACGACGAACCTGATATCGTCGAATTCGGCATCGTCGCGCTTGAGGCACGGATCGATGACCGGGGCGTGTCGTTTCCGGTCTCGGCGTCAGAGCTGCGAGCGGCATACGGCGATCTCCGGATTGCAGTCGGTCCCTCCGGGGCAGAGATCAGCCTCGCCGAGGCGCTCGACGCCTGCGAACAGGACAGCTTCGAGTCGAAACAGGATCTGCTCAACGCCATGCATCCGGTCTTCGAGAAGAAACGCGGTTCGAGCGGGATCGTCGGTCTGCTTCGCTCACTCGTTCCGTTCTAACTCTTATTCGGACTCCTCGGCGACGGGGACAGCCTCCTCGCCGTCAGCGGGAGCGCCGGGCTGTTCGGTGCCGGACTCGTCGGCTATCCGCTCATCCAACTGTTCGAGTCGTTGCTCGATCCGTTGGAACTGCCGGCGCTGCTGTCGGTTCGCGGTGACGATCAGATCCGAGAGCACGCCGAACATGACTAACTGCAGTCCGAAGAGAATCGCCACGCCGCTGGCCAGCGCGATGACTTCCCGAGAGATGCCGTACGCGATCCAGGAGAAGGCGACAAAACCCGCGAGAACGATACCGACGAGACCGCTCATCACGCCGACACTCCCGAAGTAGAATATCGGGTTGTTCTTTTTCGCCAGTCGGTACAGCGTCAGCAGGATGTTACCGCCGTCGCGAAACGGCCGGAGGTTGGTCTCCGAGCCCTGCGGACGGGACTCGTAGGTGACCGGAACGACTGCCGTCTTGATATCGTGACGGACACACTCGACGGCGAGTTCCGTCTCGATCCCGAAGCCGTCGGCAGTCAGGTCGAGTCGGTCGAAGGAGTCGGTCGTGAACGCGCGGTAGCCGCTGAGGATATCGTGCAGGTTCCGTCCATGGACGAAACTGAACACGCGGTTGATGATTCGGTTGCCGAACCGGTTGAGCCGAGTCATCGCACCGGATTGCATGTCGGCAAAACGGTTCCCGATGACGTGTTCGGCCGTCCCTTGCCAAAGGGGTTCGACAAGCCGGTCAGCCTGCTCCGGACGGTAGGTCGCGTCGCCGTCGATCATCAACACGTACGGCACCCCGATCATCCCGACGGCTTCGCGGACGGCCTGGCCTTTGCCCTCGCCGCTTTGCTCGACGACGCGCGCGCCGGCATCGGCAGCGATATCCCGAGTTCCGTCGGTCGACCCTCCGTCAATAACGAAGATGTTCTCGTAGCCGACAGCGAGAAAGCGCTCGATGACTTCGCCGACTGCCTCGGCTTCGTTGTACGTCGGGATGAGAACACAGACCTCGTCTCTGTCGACCATTACTCGCAGGTAGATGGCTCACACAAAAAACGTATGTGTTATCTTCCGAGCAGGCCGGGGACCGATCCCCAGTTCTTGAAAAGCCGGTAGATATGCTGATTGGTTATCAGTATCCATTTGACGTTTCGAGCCGAATGTGGCGGCATGGAGTACGTCACGCGAGGGGGCGAGGAGGTCCCGAAAGTCGGCGTCGGAACGTGGCAGATGGAGACGCAAGTCGCCGCCGAGAGCGTCTCGATGGCCCTCGAAGAGGGGTATCGACACGTCGATACCGCACAGTTGTACGAGAACGAGGAGGGGGTCGGTCACGCAATCGCCGATTCCGAGGTCGACCGCGACGAAATCTTTCTGACGACGAAGGTCGATCCGACGAACCGGAGCGTCGAGGATATCGTCCACTCGGTCAGAGAAAGCGTCGACCGTCTCGGCGTCGATCAGGTCGATCTGCTCCTCATCCACTGGCCGCACCCGCTCGCGGACCTACCGGAAGTCGTCGACGGCCTCAACGAGTGTGTCAGACAGGATCTGACTCGATTTATCGGCGTCAGCAACTTCGGCGTGGACCGACTCGAGCGCGCACAGACACTCTCGGACGTGCCGATTTTCACGAACCAGGTGCTCTTTCATCCGTGGTGGCCCCAGCGTGAGTTGCTCTCTTATTGCCAGCAGTCGGATGTGATCCTCACCGGGTACAGTCCACTGGCCAACGGCGGGGCAATCGACGACGACCTGCTCGCCGATATCGGCCGGAAATACGGCAAAACTGGCCCGCAGGTGGCGATCCGGTGGGCGACTCAACACGAGAACGTCGTCACCATCCCGATGTCGACATCGCGTGCCCACCTCGCCGACAACGTCGATATCTTCGACTTCAAACTCACGCGCGCGGAGCACGATCAGATCACCCGACCGTCCTATCTCAGAACTGGCCTCTCGCTGGTTCGCGGGCAGTTGGGCGTGTAGGCGGCGTTAGTAGTGCCAGGGGAACTGCCGGAAGTCGGGCTCGCGGTTCTCGTTGAAGGCGTCTCGCCCCTCCCGAGCCTCGTCGGTCATGTAGCCCAGTCGCGTGGCCTCGCCGGCGAAGACCTGCTGGCCGACCATGCCGTCGTCGGCCATGTTGAAGGCGTATTTGAGCATCCGAATCGCCATCGGTGACTTTCGGGTGATCGCATCGGCCCACGCTAAGGCGACGTCCTCTAACTCTTCGTGGTCGGTCACTTCGTTGACCATCCCCATCTCGGCGGCTTCCTCGGCGTCGTAATCCCGGCCGAGGAAGAAAATCTCCCGTGCTTTCTTCTGGCCGACCTGCCGGGCGAGATACGCCGAGCCAAAGCCGGCGTCGTAGGAGCCAACGTCGGCGTCAGTCTGTTTGAAAATGGCCTTCTCGCTTGCGAGAGTCATGTCACAGACGACGTGCAGGGAGTGGCCGCCGCCGACGGCCCAGCCGGGCGCGACGCAGATGACCGGCTTGGGCATAAAGCGGATGAGCCGCTGGACTTCGAGAATGTGCAGGCGACCCAGTCCCTCCTGTGCTGCGGCTTCCTCGCCGTCGGTTTCGTACTCGTAGCCGGACTCGCCGCGGATTCGCTGGTCGCCGCCGGAGCAGAAGGCCCACCCGCCGTCTTTCGAGGAGGGACCGTTACCCGTGAGCAGGATGCAGCCGATATCTGGCTGGCGGCGGGCGTGATCCAGCGCCGTGTACAGCTGATCGACCGTCTCCGGGCGGAAGGCGTTGCGAACGTCCGGGCGGTCGAAGGCGATGCGAACCGCGGGTACGTCGGTGCCGCGGTGATAGGTGATATCAGTAAGCTCGAAGGCGTCGACCGGTTCCCAACGCGACTCGTCGAACAGTTCCGAGACCATACGCCGTGTCGGGAGGGAGCCGGCAAAACGGTTTTTGTCGCAGGCGAGCCGATACGAATATGTCCCTGAATCGTCCAATACAGAGAATATGTATATCGAATTACTTTTTAGCGTCGTCGAGAACAGGGAGACATGTCGAAGATCGCTGATGCAGTTCAAGACTTCGAGGGACACACAGCCCGTGTCGTTGCCGATCTAAAGAATACGACTTGGGAGGTCGAATTCATACGCGACGATGTGGCGGGAGAGTACTCGGACGACGAACTCGAGAAAGCGTACCAGCTAATAATGGCGAACCACGTCACAGGGGACGATTTTAAGCAACTCATCGGGGAAGGGCGGTTCAATGCGCAGACGTTGTTTTTCGAGGGCATCATCGTGTTTTTCTTCGTCTCAAAGCGATACGAGGGAGTCTTCGCGTCCTTCGATTACGACGGTGGTTTTCCGGTAAGCGAGTTAGTTAATCAGATCTCGGAGACCCGAGCAGATGAACGGTAACAAGGGATAGACTCACAACAGCAACCGGTCAGGTATCGCTTTCGGTACCAGTCGACTCAGACGAGTCCTCGACGACATCAATTTCGACAGATTCGCCCGCCTCTCGGTCGGTACCGAATACCATATCGACCGATCCGACCAGAGCCCGTTGGAGTTGTTGGAACGTATTTCCCGGATAGCTCCGATCAGTCGGCCGAGTCAGCGCCGTTAGATCGACGGAGAGGTCCGAGCCGAACAGGTCTTCGATGCCGGCGAGCACGGTAAGTGCCGGTTCACCGAGTTCGCTCGGCGAACCCGGATCGGTGGGAAGGACGTCAGCGGGTCTGCCCTCGAAACCATCGAGTTTGTCGCCCGCAGTCGGCCAGCCTAACTCCTCGGCAACCAGATCGGAGGCCTGTCTGATCGCGCCGACCGATCCGAGATGGCCAACGCCGATAACCGCTTTGGCCGCCTTCGCCGGTTCGCCGCTGAAGACGACCGGCCCAACCTGAGCGACGGCCCCGTCGCCGACGCTGACCACCCAGCCGGCGGTTTTCGGTTCGTACACCGAGAGTCGAGACGGGGAATCGGTGGGCTTTTGCGCTCCGGAGGGGGCCGCCTCGGTCTCGTCGGAGACAGAAATCGCGACAGAATGGCCCGGTTTCTCGTCAGTACCGGCCAGCGTCGCGATGTTTCGCGCCGCGATGCGGGCCTGTCGGACGGCGGTCTGCGCGCTCGCGGGAACGGCCTGGCCGTTCTCGTCGGTGAGTGCGGCCGCGTCCCCGACGACGAACGTGCTGTCGCTGATCTGGAGATCGCGGGCGGTCGGCCGGCGCTCGCCCCCGAGTGCGGCCGGCCCGCGGATCCCGCCGGTCCAGACGAACAGATCCGCGGAGAGCGACCGGCCGTCTTCGAGATAGACCGTCCCCTCATCAGCGGAATCGACGGCGACTCCGGTTTCGACCGTCACACCGCGCGCGTCGAGTTCGTCCCGAACCGCACCGGCGAAGGCGGCATCGAATCCCGGCGCGATCCGGTCCGCCATCTCGGCGAGCCGAACGTCGAGATCCAACCCCTCGGCGTCGGACAGCGCAGCGAGTTCGCCCGCGACCTGAACTCCGGAGAGGCCCCCGCCGCCGACGACGGCTGTCCCGCCCGGATTTTCCAGCGCTGCCTCGCGGATCGCTTCGGCGTCGTCGATTTCCGTGAGGGGGATCGCGCACTCCTCGACGCCGTCGAGGCCGTAAAATTCGGTTTCGGAGCCGAGACAGACAGCCGCGAGATCGTATTCCAGCGTCTCTGTGCCGTCCGCTGTTTCGAGCGTCGCGGTCCCTCCGTCGGCGTCGAGATCCGTCACGGTGGCCTGTCGGATCTCCGCTCGGGAGAGGATATCGTCGAGGTCGACGGTGATTGCCGAGTCAAGAGTTGGGTAGCGAATCAGGCGGTGGAGTTCGTGCTGGACGAGATGCTCCGTGGACTCGTCGACCACGACGAGATCTCCCTCCGGAGAGAGCAAGCGCTCGAGACGGCGGGCAACGGTCAGTCCGGCGTATCCGGCGCCGAGTACGACAACACGCATACGCGAGTTTAGTCCGCGAAGGCAAAGACCCTGTGCCCGTTACAGCGGTGCGACGAGATCCGTCAGAGCTGCTGCCGGGTCCGCAGCCTTGGCGACGCCGCTGGCAAGCAGGACCCCCTCAGCGCCGAGTTCGCGGGCCGCGAGAACGTCCTCGCCGGTCGAGATTCCCGCGCCACAGTAGACGTCGACAGACGGATCGACCGACTCGGCGGCCGCGACGGCGTTGCGGACGATATCGGGATCGGCTTTGCTGACTGGCGTGCCAGAGCCGATGAGTTCCGGCGGTTCGACGGCGACGGCGTCGGGGCCGAGCGCGGCCGCCGCCCGGATCTGGTCCGGGTTGTTCGCACAGACGCAGGTGTCGAAGCCGACGCGGTCGGCCGCGTCGAGACTACCGTCGATATCGGCGAGTTTCAGTCGGGTTTCCGAGTGGTTGAGCAGCGTACCGGCCGCGCCGGCGTCGGCGGCGGCCTCGGCGAGCGTGCTTCCGGTGTGGCTGCCGTGCTCGACGGGGCTGACGTGTTGGGCCCAGGTTTCGACGCCTGTCTCGGCGACAGCATCGATGTGGGCGGCCTGGGGAGCGATTGCGACTTCTGTTTCACTGCTGTCGACCGATGCTGCCGCCCGTGCGACTTCGACCGGATCGCACGGATAGGCTTTCAGATTGACGAGAACGAACATACGCATACGCCCGGTCGGCGGGGGCAAATAGATTGTGTCAT
>JBLGCM010000037.1:0-8048 GCA_047617345.1 Natronomonas sp.
CCGTCTCTGTCGTGAGCGGCCCGTCGAACAGACGCAATCGGGTCGCTCCCGGTGTGAAAGGCGGTTTCTCGGTGACAGCAGCACTGCTCGGAGTCGAGTCGAAAGACGAATCTTCATCTGTCAGAGCCCCTAATCCACAGGTGTGTCAGAAATCGATCTGCGGAGCGTGATGGGCGAGTTTGCAACCGGCGTGACAGCAGTGACCCTCAACGGCCCCGAGCCACACGGCATCACGGTCAACGCCTTCAGCAGTGTCTCGCTGGATCCGCCGCTGGTACTCGTCTGTCTCGATCACGGCACCGACGCTCACGAACAACTCCGGAGCGGCGCGGCCGACGGCTACTGTGTCAACGTCCTCGCCGCCGATCAGCAGATACTCGCCGAATTTTTCGCGGACATGGCCGACGAGGAAGTCAGGCCCTTCGAGGAGTTCCCGACGACGACCGCCGAGACCGGTGCACCCGTCTTTCCCGAGTCGCTGGGCTACGTCGACTGCTCGATCCACGAGACCGTCGAGGCCGGCGATCACACCATCTACATCGGCCACGTCGAGGCCGCCGAGCAACTCGAAGACGGGGACGCGCTGACCTTCTTCGAGGGCGAGTGGGGTCGGCTCGGAGCAACGTGATCACTTCACCGGTAGGTATTTGCTTAGTAATCACCTCCGTACGCTACGAAAGACCACAGCGAGCAACGCGGCGGTTGATTCCATAGAGCTCTGGTTTTCTCCATGAATCGGACAAGGATCTGCGGCCGTCAGTTCCGACCTGATTGCTCGCTTGCGTACCTCACCATGACACTCAGCAAACCCAGCCGGATATTCACCTCCTCGCGAACCGAATCGTCACCGTCGTCGAGCGCGCCCGCGGCGGAACGTCGCGGGAGGAGTGAGGAGACGGTGCGGTCCGGTCGGGGCGAAAAGAACAGCCGTGTGAATCGTGTACGGGATCGTTGTCTGTCGGCGATCTCCTGAAGGGATCAGCGTTTTATTCCCGAGGAGCATACTGTCGCCCGTGTCACAGGCGTCGTATCTCCGGTATTTCCCCTACAGCGATCCGTACGACCACCAACAGGAGGCGATGGCCCGGATCTACGACGCCCTCGACGACAAGTCAGATATTCTGTTCGAGGGCGCGACCGGGACGGGCAAGACGCTGGCCTCGCTCGTCCCCGCACTCGAATACGCCCGCGAACACGACAAGACGGTCGTCATCACGACGAACGTCCACCAGCAGATGCGCCAGTTCCGCCGCGACGCCAGCGCCATCGCCGAAACCGAGGACATCCGCGCGGTCGTCTTCCGGGGGAAGGGGTCGATGTGTCACATCGACGTGGGCTATCAGGAGTGTCAGGCCCTGCGGGATACGACCCGCGATCTGGTCGATACCGAACAGGAGCAGGCCGAACTCGAACGGAAACAGGGCGAGCTCCTCGCGCAGAGCCAGTCCGGCAACGGCGACGCGGCAGCGGCGCGCAGTTCCGTGATGGACGAACTCCAGTCCGTCGAGGAAGAACTGGCAGACCTCTCGGAGCGAGCGACCTGTGATCACTACTATCGGAACCTCACCGCCGATACGACCGACTTCTTCGCGTGGCTGTACGAGGACGTGCGCACCCCGGACGAAATCTACGAGTACGCCCACGATCAGGGACTCTGTGGGTACGAACTGCTCAAGGAGGGCGTCGAGGGCGTCGATCTGGTGGTCTGTAACTACCACCACCTGCTGAGTCCGACCATCCGCGAGCAGTTCTTCCGGTGGCTGGGCCGGGACCCCGAAGACGTGATCGCCATCTTCGACGAGGCCCACAACATCGAGTCAGCGGCACGGGATCACGCCCGCCGAACGCTGACAGAGAACACCGTCGAGAGCGCGCTGGACGAACTGTCCGGCGTCGAGGATCCCCGTGCGGAAAACGCCGAGAACGTCCTCGAAACATTCCTCGGTGCGCTCAGGGAGGGCTACGAGGAGGGCTTCGAGTTCGGCGAGCGCGCGAAGGTCGGCGAGAACTGGTACGATCTGGCCATCGACAACGAGGACAGGCGCGACGACGTGACGCTCGCCTTTCTGCAGACGTACGTCGGACCGGGCTACCAGAGCGAGATCGACGCCGCGCTGGAGCTCGGAGCCGAACTCGACAAGCGGTACGAACGGGAGTACAAAAACGGCGAGCGCAGCGTCCGCAAGGAGTGCCAGACCAAGCAGGCGGCGGAGTTCGTCGCCGGGTGGCTCGACGAGAGCGGCGCGATGGGTACGTACCCGGTCGTCAGCGTTCGTCGCGAGCAAGACGACGAGGCGCCGGGGGAGACGCTCGACACGGGAACCGACTCCGCTGACGGCGGCGAGATCTACGGCCGAGCGGAGCTGTACACCTGTATCCCGAATCAGGTGACCCGAGCGCTGTTCGAGGACCTGCACGCGAGCGTGCTGATGAGCGCCACACTCCGACCGTTCGACGTGACCGAGGACGTTCTCGGTCTCGATGAAGTGGAAACGATGGCCTACGGCGCGCAGTTCCCCGAGAATCGCCGGCGGACCTACACGGTCGACGGGCCGGCGCTTTTCGCGAGCAAACGCGACGAGCACGAAGTGCAGGAGTCACTCACCGAAATTATCGAGGACACAGCGCGGATGACGCCCGGAAACACGCTCGTGTTCTTCCCGAGTTACGGCGAGGCCGAGCGGTACAGCGAGCGCGTCAGCGCGGGAACGACCTACCTCGACGAACCCGGCACCGCCGCCCACGAGTTGCGCGAGCGGTTCACCGAGGACGACGACGGCGTGCTCTACACCTCGATGTGGGGAACCCTCGGCGAGGGGGTGAGCTACGACGGCGACGATGCCCGCAGTGTCATCGTCGTCGGCGTCCCGTACCCGCACTTGGACGAGCGGATGCAGGCCGTCCAGGACGCCTACCAGGAAAGTTTCGGCGACGAAGACAGCAAAACTGGTCGCGGCGAAGACAGCGCCGGGTGGCGGTACGCCGTCGAAATTCCGACGGTCCGGAAAACTCGACAGGCGCTGGGTCGAGTGATTCGGTCGCCCGAAGATTTCGGTGCGCGGATTCTGGTGGACGCCCGCTACACCGAACGTGCCGAGATGGAAATGCCATCCTACGCTGTCCGCGGGAGTTTCCCCCCCGAAGAGCGGGGAGAGATGATCGACGTCGACCCGGAGAAGCTGAAATTCGGACTACTGAACTTCTACGCCGACATGGATGCCTACGACGGTAATCCACCGACACCGTGAGGACGCCGTCGCTGCTCTGGCTCGCTCGTCAGCGGGTGGCCGAGCGGACTCCGGAGCGACCTGACGGCTCTGGATCGAGGCGATTCGCGTGTCACGGCGTCGTGATCACAAGCTATTTTTGGGATCACAGCGTCACGTAGACCAAGTAGACTTGGAGTGAATAAGGTAAGATTTAATTACGGGGGACAGACAGGCGAGCCATGACCACAGAACCAATCGTCCTCATCGGCCGGGAGCGCTCGGACGCCACGCTGTTCGAGACCCGCACTGGGAGACTCACAGACCGGGTCGCGGTCGACGCCGTCGAGTGCCCGCGGTGCAACGTCAGCGGGCCGGCCGCCGTCGCAGTCCCGCCCCTTTTGAGAGGAAACGAGGCGACCGGCGAGCGGATTCCGGCACAGCTCGGCCCGGATCGCGGGGGGATCGAGTACGCCGGGCCGCTGGAGGATCGCGCCAAAATCACCGACGCGGTCCACGCCGAGGTCGAGAGGCGGGGCACCCGCGACGACTCCCAGCCGGAGTCGTTGGGGGCAGAACTCGCGCGGTCCCAGCGGCCGGTCGCCACCGACGGCGACGGCCGGTCGTACTGATGAGAATCCTGCTCGTCGGCGGAGCGACCGAGACAGCGCTCATCGACGGAATCAGCGCCGCCGGGGCCGATCCCGAACTGATGAAGGACACGCCGGCAGTCGACCTCGAACTCGTCGAGTACGGCCGTTCTGCGGGCCGACCCGTGCCGGTGAGTCCGGCTGGCTGCCCGACACCGGCCGTGATAACTCGGGCGGCCCGAGAGCTGCTGGGGTTCGACAGCCTCGCCGTCGATGCCGGCCTCGACAGCGACACCGCCGTACCGACGGTCGATCTCGGCGGGGCCGTCGGGGCCGATATTCGGGAGCAGACAGCGGTCCCGGAAGCGGCGGAAATCGTGGCCGCCGGGAAGCGGGTCGGGCGAGCACTGCCCGACGACCGCGTGCTGATCGGCGAGTCGATCCCCGGCGGAACGACCACGGCGCTGGGCGTCCTCAGTGCGCTCGGCGAACGCGCAACTGTCTCCTCCTCGCTGCCGGAGAATCCGGTCGGGCTGAAAGAGCGCGTGGTCAGGGAGGGCAAAGAGTCGAGCGGCCTCGCGGACGGCGACGCCGCCGGCGAGCCGATCCGGGCGCTCGAAACGATGGGCGATCCCGTCCTCGCGGCGGTGGCGGGACTGACGAGCGGTGCCGCCGAGTCGGGAACCGAACTGACACTCGCCGGCGGGACACAACTTGCCGCGGCGGCCGCGCTCGTTCGCCACGCTGGAATCGACGCCGCGCTCGAACTGGCGACGACGAGTTTCGTCGCCCGCGACGAGAGCGCAGCGATCCGGCGGCTTGCCGACGATCTCGACCTCGAACTGACCGTCACGGACCCCGGCTTCGAGCAGGGCGGACATCCGGCACTTTCCGGCTACGTCGCGGGAGAAGCCAAAGAGGGCGTCGGCATGGGTGGCGTGCTGGCAGCCTGTCGAGACGACGACGTCTCGATGGCGACACTCCGCGAGCGGATCGTCGATGTCTACGAGCGCGTCCAGTCGGGCGAGAGAGGGGGAGACAGATGAACGGACTCGTCCTCGGCGGGACCAGTTCGGGCGTCGGAAAGACTGTCGCCGCGCTCGCGGTCGGGATGGCACTCGAACGCGCCGGGTCGACGGTCCAGCCAGCGAAAGCCGGCCCGGATTTCATCGATCCGAGCCACCACGAAGCGGCCTTTGGCCGCCCCTCTCGGACGCTCGATTGCTGGCTGCAGGGCACCGACGGCCTCCGCCGCAACTACCACCGCGGCGAGGGCGATATCTGTCTCGTCGAGGGCGTTATGGGGCTGTACGACGGCGACGCTTCCAGCACGGCGACGGTCGCCGAAGCGCTGGCTCTGCCGGTCGTTCTGGTCGTCGACGCCAGCGCCGGGATGGAGAGCGTCGCGGCCACGGCACTGGGGTTCCAGCAGTACGCCGCAGCGATCGGTCGGGATATCGAGGTTGCGGGCGTCATCGCTCAGCGCTGTCACGGCGGCCGTCACGAGAAGGGAATCCGGGAGGCGCTGCCCGAAGATCTCGCCTATTTCGGTCGAATTCCACCCAGCAGCGATCTGGAAATCCCGGACCGCCACCTCGGGCTAGAGATGGGCTCGGAGGCGGGGCTCACCGCCGAACAGTTGCAGACGGCGGGTGAACACATCCACGTCGAGGCGATTCGGGAAGTTGCCAGCCCGGCCACAGAATCGGCCGCGGGGGACCGACAGCCCTCACAGCGAGACGCCCGCATCGCGGTCGCACGAGACGAGGCGTTTTGTTTCACCTACCCGGCGACTGTCGAGCGACTGCGAAAGCGTGCCGAGGTAGTGTCTTTTTCTCCGGTGAGGGACGCCGAGTTGCCGCTCTGTGACGGCGTCTATCTCCCCGGCGGCTATCCGGAGCGACACGCCGAGTCGCTGGCGGAAAGCGGCGCGCTCGACGACCTCGCTCGCGAGGGGAGTGAGGGACTGCCGATTCTCGGCGAATGTGGCGGATTGATGGCGCTGTGTGCGCAACTGGAAACAACGGATGGTGAGCGCTACGAGATGAGCGACCTGCTGCCCGCCGAGACCCGGATGCACGACCGCTGTCAGGCACTGGATCACGTCGAACTCGCCGCACGGCAGGACACGCTGACTGCTCGAAATGGCGAACACCGCCGCGGTCACGAGTTCCACTACTCCACGCTCACCGTCGATTCGGACGCCGACTTCGCCTTCGAGATGGTCCGCGGCGACGGGATCACCGGCAAACGGGACGGACTGACCGAGCACAACACCCTCGGCACGTACTCTCATCTCCATCCCGAGAGTGGCGCGTTCGATTCCTTCATCGAGGTGCTCTGAGATGTCCGAGAGCGAGCGAACGAGCGAGGACCTGGATGTGTTGGTGCGTGGCTACGCTGGCGTCTCCCTCGACCTGTTCGGCACGCTCGTCAGCGTCGACCGGCCGGACGACCCCGCCGCGGCGCTCGCTCGAGAGCTCGACAGGCGAGGGCTTTCGGTGCCCGATGACTGGGCAGCGGCGTACAGCGAGAGACATCTCGACGTGAAAGAAAGGGCCGAACGCCCGCTCTCCGAGCACGTCGTGGCGGCGCTTGCGAGCCGGGAACCGATCGTTCGTCAGGAGATACGTCCGACCGTCGAAGCGGCCGTCAGCGACGCCTTCGCGGTCGACGCGCAGCCCCGGTCCGGAGCCAAGCGCGCGGTCGAGGGACTGTCGAACCGGCGGCCGCTCGGAGTGCTCTCGAACTGCGCGGTGCCGGGCCTCGCGACGCGCGCCCTCGACAGCGCCGGCATCGACACGACGGCGTTCGAGACGGTCGTAACGAGCGTTGGCTGTGGCTGGCGGAAGCCGGATCGCCGCGCGTTCGAAGCCGTCGCCGGGGAACTCGGCGTCGACGTCGAGAAACTACTCCACATCGGCGACGACGCGCGAACTGACGGCGGAATCACCGCGGCCGGCGGAGCGAGTTGTATCGTGGAAGACGGCACGCTCGCCGCGTGGGGGCAGCGATGGGACTGACGGCGATGGGAGCGATCGGTCTCTCGCTGACGAGTGATCTCCTGCTCGAAGAGCCCCCGGAGCGGATCCATCCGGTCGCGCTGTTCGGCCGCGTCGTCGGCGCGTTCGACCGGGAGTGGGGCCAGCCGAGACTCGTCGGCGCGCTCGTCGCCGCCGTGCTCCCGCTCGGAACCGGTCTGCTCGCGGCGGGCGCGACCGCGGGCGCGTTGCGGGTCGGGCCGGTCGTCGGCGCGGTCTTCGCGGGCGTCGTCCTCTTTTCGACGGTCAGCCTGCGGATGCTCGTCTCGGTCGCGAGGGCGGTGATCGACGGAACCGAAACCGATCCAGCAGGCGCGCGCGAGTCGGTCGGCGCACTGGTCGGTCGGGACGCCGCCGCGCTCTCGGCGGGTGAACTCCGCAGCGCCGCGGTCGAGAGCGCGGCGGAGAACCTCGCCGACGGCGTGGTCGCGCCGCTGACCGCGTTCGCGGTCGGCGTGCACGTCTCGCTTTCGGTCGGCGTGGGCGCTGCCGTCTGGGTGAAGGCGGTGAACACGCTGGATTCGATGCTCGGCTACAGGAGCAAGCCGGTCGGGTGGGCGAGCGCCCGCCTCGACGACGCGGTGATGTGGCTCCCGGCCAGGATCAGCGCCGTCTGCATCGCCGCGGCGGCGGGCGATCCGAGCGCACTCGCTCGCGCACGCGAGTGGGCTAGTGCACCGCCGTCGCCGAACTCCGGGTGGCCGATGGCGACGCTGGCGGCCGTACTGGATGTGCAACTGCGAAAGCCCGACGCGTACGTCCTCCATCCCGAGCGGAGGCTACCGACCGCGGCCGAGGCCCGTCGGGGAACACGGATCGTCGCCGGGGCCGGCTTGCTGGCCTTTCTGCTCGCCGGCCTCGTCGCCGGGTCGGCGGGGGTGACCGGATGAGCGTCGCGGCCGTTCGCGGCGCTGTCGGCTTCCTCTCGCGAATCCCGGTCGGCGGGAGCGAGCGCGACTGGGACGCGTTCCGACGGACGCCGGCCGCGTTCGTGCTCGTCGGCCTGCTCATCGGGGCGCTTTTCACTCCCGTTTTTCTGCTGCCGGGCCCGGCCGTAACCGTCGCCGTCGTCTTCGTCGCGCTCGTCTACGGCTTGACCGGAATCACCCACCTCGACGGAGTCGCTGATCTGGGTGACGCCGCGGTCGTTCACGGCGATCAGAGCCGCCGACGCGAGGTGATGACCGACACCGAAGTCGGGACCGGCGGCG
>JBLGCM010000038.1:0-8048 GCA_047617345.1 Natronomonas sp.
CACTCGCGCTGGCCGGCTGTGCCGGACTGCTCTCCGATTCCGGAAGCGAGGGACCGACCGTCGGCGTGCTGGAAGATCGCTCCGGGAACTTCCAGCTCAACGGGACGCCGAAGTATCAGGCGACGGTCATGGCGCTTGAGGAGATCAACGAAAACGGCGGCGTCCTCGGCGAGGAGATCGAGATCGTCGAGGCAGATCCGCAGTCGGACAACGAACGGTACCAGGAGTTGACCGAACGGTTCATCCTGCAGGATCAGGTCGACGCCCTCTGGGCGGGCTACTCCAGTGCCACCAGAGAGGCGATCCGACCGATCATCAACGACAACGACCAGCTGTACTTCTACACGACCCAGTACGAGGGCGGTGTCTGTGACGACACGATCTTCGCGGTCGGCGCGACGGCCCGCCAGCAGCTCGGGATCGTCACGCCGTATCTGGCCGACGAGTTCGGTGAGGACATCTACGTCGTCTACGCGGACTACAACTTCGGGCAGCTCTCGAACGACTGGGTGCAGGTACTCGCCAACGAGAACGGCTACAACATCGTCGGCGAGGAGGCCGTTCCGCTGTCCGAGACCGACTTCTCGTCGGTGATCAACAACATTCAGGAGGCGGATCCGGATTTCGTCATGTCGATGCTGGTGGGGAACAACCACGAGTCCTTCTACGAACAGCGGGAGACGGCCGGACTCGACGTTCCGATCGGAACCTCGACGACGCTCGCGCAGGGTCACGAACACCTGCGATACGAACCCGAGGCGCTGACCGACGTCTACGCCGGGGTGAACTACATGCAAGAGCTGCCGTCCGACAGAAACCGGGAGTTCGTCGACGACTTCTACGACCGCTGGCCGGACGCCAGCTATCTCAACCAGGAGGCCCAGAACAACTACTTCTCGGTGTACATGTGGCGAGACGCCGTCGAGGAGGCGGGGACGTTCGATCAGGAGGACGTCATCTCCGTCCTCGAAGAGGGCATGGAAGTCGAAGCCCCGGAGGGAACGATCGAACTCGACGGCGCGACCCACCACATGACCCACCGGATGCGCGTCGGCCGCTGTGACGAGAACCACGAGATCAGCTTCTCGAACGAGGAACTGATCGAGCCGACGTTCCTGCGCGAGGAAGTCGAGGGCGGGGAGGGCTGTGACCTCCGCGAGGAGTCGAAAACGACCCAGTACGAACCCGGCGACGTCTACGACGTGTGAACAGATAGTGAGAACACACCTATGAGCCAACTACAGATACCCGTGCTCGCCGTCGGTGGGTACGATCTGATCGCAATCCTCTTTCAGTTTCTGAACAGTTTCGCGTTCATCGCGCTGGCGGCCGTTGGACTCGCGGTCATCTTCGGGATGATGGGCGTGATCAACCTCGCTCACGGCGAGTTCGTCCTCGTCGGGATGTACGGGACGGCACTGACCTTCCACTCGGGCATTCCGCTCCCGATTGCGATGGTGATCGGCGTGCTCGTGACGGTCGTCTTCGGAATCGTCGTCGAGCGAACGATCGTCCGCCATCTCTACGACCGGTTGCTCGACTCAATGGTCGCGACGTGGGGACTGGCGCTCGCGCTGAGTCAACTGCTCTTGATCCAGTTCGGATCGAGTCTGGATAGCATCGGCATGCCGATGGGCAACGTCCAGATCGGCCCGTACTCGTGGACGATCTACCAGAGCGTGTTCCTCCCGGCCGTGGCGGTGCTCGTCCTCGCGGGGCTGTATCTGCTCTTCACCCGGACGACCTTCGGCGTGAAAGCGAAAGCGACGATCGAGGATCCCGAAACCGCGCGCGCGATGGGCGTCGATACCGACCGGATGTATCTCTACACGTTCGCGATCGGCTCCGGACTGGCCGGGCTGGCCGGCGCACTGGCCGCGCCGACCTTCGGCGGGATCCAACCGACCCAGGGCAGCGCCTTCATCGTCGAGGCCTTCGTGGCGGTCGTCGTCGGCGGCTCCTCGGTGATCGTCGGCACGCTGTCGGCGGCGGGGCTGCTCGGAGGCGTGAGCGCGGTGTTCACGTTCTTCTACGATACCTTCGCCGGGCGGATCGCACTGCTGGTCGTCGCGATCGTCGCGCTCCGGGTGCTGCCGGAGGGCATCACCGGCTACGTCGACGATCTCCGACAGCGACGGAGGGAGCGAGCATGAGCGACGGGATCGTTCGGTCGGCGATCGGCCGGATTCGCAGCCCCTTCGAGGGCCCAAACACGATGGGCAACTCCGGGGTGTTCTGGGTCGTCTTCTTCGCGGTCGTGGCGTACTTCTGGGTGTATCCCCAGCTGATCGATCCGTACACGGTCAGTCAGACGACGAAGTATCTCGCGCTCGCGGTGCTCGGGCTGAGCCTGTCGTTCGTCTGGGGATACAGCGGCATCCTCAGCTTCGGTCAGGTGGCCTTTTTCGGCGTCGCCGCCTACACCTTCGGGATCATCAGCATCAACCTCTCTTCGGCCGTCGGCAAGACGGCGGGGATGCTCGGAGCGGTCGCCGTTGGAACGCTGTTCGCGCTCGTGCTCGGTTACTTCATGTTCTACGGCGGCGTGCGCGACACCTACGTGACGATCATCACGCTGGTCGTCGCGCTCGTGTTGAACACGTTCATGGCACAGACCGCCGGTAGCGAGTGGGCGATCGGAAGCGCACGTCTCGGCGGGTTCAACGGGATGAACACGCCCGATCTCGTCGTCGGCTTCGGCTCGACGAGCGTCCAGCTCTCCGGCGGAAGTCCGGAACTGATCACGACCTACTACCACTTCGTGCTGGCGGCGCTCGTCGTCACCTACCTCGCCTTGCGCGTGCTCGTCAACAGTTCGTTCGGCATGACGATGGTCGCGATCCGGGAAGACGAGGATCGAACTGCGACGTTCGGATACAACGTCCCGTTTATCAAACTCGTCGTGTTCACCATCGGCGGGGCGCTCGCCTCGCTCGGCGGCGTCCTGTACGTCAACTGGGGGAGTTTCATCGATCCCTCGGTCTTCGCGATCACCTTCGCCGCGCTGCCCGTCGTCTGGGTGAGCGTCGGGGGCAGAGAATCGCTGATCGGCGTGATGGGTGCGACCTTCGCGATCGAGCAGATGCGGACGAGTCTCTCCGCGGCGGGGACCGAGTGGGCGCAGGTGATCGTCGGAGCGATGCTCCTGGTCGTGATTCTCGTGATTCCGTCGGGGATCGCGCCGCTGGTCGATCGGCTGTTCAAGTGGGCGCTCAGCCGCCTCCTGCCGTATCCGGACGAATCGGCGGGAAAGCCGGCGGCAAACAAAGCCGGAGGTGACGACTGATGAGTTCGACCGGCGATCCGACGGTCAAGGAGTCACCGGCCGTGCGCGCGACCGGACCGGACACCGACACGCTGCTGGCGACCGACGGATTGACGAAGAAATTCGGCGGGCTGACGGCGGTCGACGACGTTGATTTCACCGTCGAAGCCGGCGAGATCCGGTGTTTGATCGGTCCGAACGGTGCGGGCAAGAGCACCCTCCTCGAACTGATAACGGGCCAGCTATCACCGACCGACGGCGAGGTGTACTTCGACGGGGCGACACTGACCGACCGCGACGCTCACGAGCGGATCGACGCGGGCATCAGCGTCAAGTTCCAGTCGCCGCACATCTACGAGGCGCTCACCGTCGAGCAGAACCTGCGGGTGCCGTTGCAGCGAACTGACAGAGAGACAGACGACGTGTTGTCCGAGACGCTACAGCGGATCGGTCTCTCGGCGAAAGCGACCGTGACGGCCGGCGACCTCTCACACGGACAGCAACAGCGACTCGAAATCGGCATGGCGACCACGCTCGACCCGGAGCTGATGTTGCTCGACGAGCCGGTCGCTGGGATGTCGAAAGATGAGACCGCCGAGGTGGCGGCGTTGATCCACTCGCTACACGAGGACGGAATGGCGTTCGTCGTCGTCGAACACGACATGGAGTTCGTTCGGGAGATCTCCGAGCGAGTCACCGTCCTCAACCAGGGTGGGGTCTTCCGACAGGGATCGATCGGCGAAATCGAGTCAGACGACGCGGTTCGGCGCATCTATCTGGGTGAAAACGCATGAAACTCGACATCGACGGAGTCTCGGCCGGATACGAGGGGACAGCGATCATCCGCGACATCGATTGTACCGTCGAAGACGGAGAAATCGTCGGCATCATGGGTAAAAACGGCGTCGGGAAGACTACCCTCCTGAAGACGATCATGGGGTTGCTCGAACCGGACGCGGGAGCGATCCGGGCCGGCGAGCAGACGCTCGTCGACGTCGGCGAGAGCGACGACGGCGGCGTCCTCGACGGGATCAGGAACCGAGTCGGCTCGACTCGCGGGCTGTCGGCGGACGAACGCGCGGCGCTCGGGATCGGATACGTCCCCCAGGGGCGCGACGTGTTCCCGGGGCTGACCGTCGAACAGAACCTGCTGGTCGGCGAGTCGGTCGGCGAATCGAAGGAGACGCTGTACGACCACGTCTACGACCTGTTCCCGATTCTCGAACAGCGGGCGGATCAGGACGCCGAGACGATGAGCGGCGGCCAACAGCAGATGCTCGCGATCGGCCGCGCACTGGTCGGTGACCCCGACCTGTTGCTCGTCGACGAACCCTCCGAGGGCGTCCAGCCCTCGATCGTTCAGCAGATCACCGAAGACCTGGCCGAAATCAACGACGAACTCGGGACGACGATCCTGTTCGTCGAGCAGAACCTCTCGGTGATCCGCGGCCTCGCCGACCGGTGTTACGCGATGGACAAAGGTCGTATCGTCGCGGAGTTACACGGCGCGGACCTGCAGGACGACGACGCCCTCGCCGATCATCTCGCGGTTTGAGCCACCTGTTTTTGGCCGCGGCGACTGCTCCCCCATCTGACGGGAGAGACACGACAGAACCCCACAGCCCGCCGTCCGCAGGAGCGCTCGCGCTGGCGGTGGAGCAATAAAGGGGGGGACACCATCATTTCCGGATCGTCCAAAAATTCGGCCCCGAGCACCCCGTCCGACAACCGTTTGTCCAGACCGTTCGCTGAGCGTGCAAATCTTGCTCGCAGCGGTGTGTTATACTATCAGGGCGATAGAGTGGGGAACATGCTCGAAACAGCACTACACATCGGTATCGAACACCCAGACTTCCTGTGGATCGCGGTCCCCTCTTTCCTGACGTTCGTCACGGGACTGCTGCTCGGCACCCGCTCGGAGGAGATCCGCGCACGGATCGAGAGTGAACCGACCGAATCGACGAACTGAGACGATGAGTGTGTACCACAGCGGAGGTGAGAGCAGTGGGTGACATCGTCCCCGGCGAACTGCTCTCGGCCGACGAAGAAGTCACGATCAACGAGGGGAGAGAAACCGAAACGGTGACAGTCGAGAACACCGGCGACCGACCGGTGCAGGTCGGCTCGCACTTTCACTTTTTCGAGGTCAACCCGGGGCTCGATTTCGACCGCGAGGCGGCCTACGGAACGAGACTCGACATCCCCGCCGGGACGGCGGTTCGCTTCGAGCCCGGCACCGAACGCGAGGTCGGCCTCGTCGCAATCGGTGGCGAGCGGATCGTCCACGGGATGGGCGGACTCGTCGACGGCGATCTCGACGACGAGGAGATCAGAGAGCGAGCGCTCGAACGGGCCGTCGAACGGGGGTACATGGAGGCAGAACGATGAGCCGGGACCTCTCGCGAAAGGAGTACACCGATCTGTTCGGCCCGACCGAAGGCGACCGACTGCGACTCGGCGACACCTCGCTGCTGGCCGAGATCGAAACCGACCACACCACCCCCGGCGACGAGGCGGTCTTCGGCGGCGGCAAGACGATGCGCGACGGCATGGGCATGCAGTCGACCACCCGCGCGGAGGGCGCACTCGACTGGGTCTACAGCAACGTCGTCGTGATCGATCCCGTCCTCGGCGTCCAGAAGGGCGACCTCGGCGTTCGCAACGGCGAGATCGTCGGTCTCGGCAAGGCCGGCAACCCCGACACGATGGACGGCGTCGACGAGGAACTGACCATCGGCCCGAGCACCGACGCGGTACCGGCCGACGGCCTCATCGCCACGCCGGGCGCGTTCGACATTCACGTCCATTTCAACAGCCCGCAGTTGTTCGAGCACGCCTTAGCCAGCGGGATCACGACCATGTTCGGCGGCGGCTACGGCGGCGGCGCGACCACCTGCACGCCCGGGCCGAAAAACATCGAGCGGTTCCTGCAAGCGGCCGACGAGTGGCCGATGAACGTCGGCTTCTACGGCAAGGGCAACAGCAGCAAACCCGAACCGCTCCGCGAGCAGGTCGAAGCGGGCGCGGCGGGATTCAAACTCCACGAGGACTGGGGCTCGACGCCCGCGGCCATCGACACCTGCCTCTCCGTCGCCGAGGAGGAGGACATGCAGGTCTGTATCCACACAGACACACTCAACGAGTCCGGCTTCGTCGAGGACACCTTCGAGGCGATCGACGGCCGGGCGATTCACACCTTCCACATCGAGGGCGCGGGCGGGGGCCACGCGCCGGACGTGCTCGAACTCATCGGCGACGAGCACATGCTGCCCTCGTCGACGAACCCCTCGATGCCCTATACCGAGAACACCTTCGACGAACACCTCGACATGGTGATGGTCTGTCACCACCTCAACCCCGACGTGCCGGAGGACGTGGCCTTCGCCGAGTCCCGGATCCGCGCGGAGACGCTCGGCGCCGAGGACGTGCTCCACGACATGGGCGCGATCAGCATGATGACCTCCGATTCGCAGGCGATGGGGCGGATGGCCGAGGTGATCTGCCGGACCTGGCAGACCGCGGACAACATGAAACAGGAGCGCGGCCAGTTGCCCGAGGACGCCGACACCGAGGCGGACAACTACCGCATCCAACGCTACGTCGCCAAGTACACGCTCAACCCCGCGAAGGTCGCGGGCATCGACGAGTACATCGGTTCGCTGGAGCCGGGCAAGATGGCCGACATCGCGCTGTGGGAGCCGGAATTTTTCGGCATCAAGCCGAAGTACGTCATCAAGGGCGGCTTCCCGGTCCACAGCCAGATGGGCGAGGCCAACGGCTCGCTGATGACCTGCGAACCGGTCATGCAACGGGAACGGGCCGGCGCGATGGGATCGGCGAAAAACGAGCTCTCGGTGACCTTCGTCAGCGAGAGCGCCTACGAATCGAACGTCGGCGAGGAGTACGGACTCGAAGCGAAGGTGCGGCCGGTCCGCGGAACGCGAGACGTTCGCAAATCGGACATGCTGCACAACGACTACTGCCCCGACGACATCGACATCGACGCACAGACCTTCGAGGTCGAGGTCGACGGCGAACACGTCACCTGTGAACCGGCAGAGGAAATCGCACTCGCACAACGATACATGCTCTAACAATGGGAATGAACCTCACACCGAAAGAACGCGAACGGCTGACCGTC
This sequence comes from Natronomonas sp., assembly GCA_047617345.1. Classification (GTDB taxonomy): domain Archaea; phylum Halobacteriota; class Halobacteria; order Halobacteriales; family Haloarculaceae; genus Halovenus. Next base: position 7,407 of record JBLGCM010000038.1, read on the forward strand.
TTCATGGCGGCAGAGCTGGCCCGACGACGGAAAGACCGCGGCGTCAAACTCAACCACCCCGAGACGGTGGCGTATATCTCCGACTGGGCGTGCGAGCGCGCACGCGAGGGGATGTCCGTCGCGGAGATCCGTCAGGAGGCGACGACGCTGCTGAGTCGCGAGGACGTGATGGACGGCGTCCCGGAGATGATCGACATGGTCCAGGTCGAACCCACCTTCCCGGACGGGACGAAACTCGTGACGATCCACGACCCGGTCCGGGCCGACTCGGCCGAGCAGGTGGAACAATGAGCGTCGCCACTGTCGGGCTGGGCGGCCCTGTTGGCTCGGGGAAGACGACGCTCGTTCGGAAACTCGTCCCGAAACTGATCGATGCGGGCTACGAGGTCGGCGTTATCGCCAACGACATCATGACACAGGAAGACGCCGACCACCTCCGTGACTCGTTTGCGGGGACGCTCGATCCCGAGCTGGTTCGGGGGGTCGAAACGGGGGCCTGCCCGCACACGGGCATCCGCGAGGACCCGTCGATGAACCTCGCGGAAATCGACGAGATGACCGCCGAACACGACCTCGACGTCGTCTTGCTCGAAAGCGGCGGGGACAACCTCGCCGCGACGTTCAACCCCGAACTGGCCGATT
>JBLGCM010000039.1:0-8048 GCA_047617345.1 Natronomonas sp.
CATCTCGAAGGGAAGTTCCGCGAGGCTGGCCGGACCGATCCCATCGACCACAACCGGTCGCGCCCACCAATTGCGGAGTCGGAAGCCGTCTCGCGTGTCTGCCTGCTCGGCGACGATGCAGACTGTCCGCTGCATATGTTCCATCTCTCCTCCGGGTCGGCAGCCGAGACGCTCGCGGAGTGGCGCGGGAAGGGTGTCGACGCCACCGCCGAAACCTGCCCCCACTACCTCTGGTTTACCGAAGATCTCGTCCGCGAACGCGGGACGCTCGCCCGCGTGCAACTGCCGCTCAGGGCGGCAGACGAGCGCACGAGGCTGTGGGAGACGGGTATCGAGGGTCCCGCGGTCGACTGCATTGCGACCGACCACGCGCCACACACCGACGAGCAGAAAGGCGTCGGAAATCCCGGAAAGAACATCTGGGAGACACCTGGTGGCTTCGTCGGGGTCGAGACGCAGGTCGCCGCGATGCTGACACTCGTCGACGAGGAGCGACTGTCACTGCCCGAGTGGGTGCGGATGCATAGCACGCGCCCGACACAGATATGGGGGATGTATCCCGAGAAAGGCTCACTGCTGGTCGGCACGGACGCCGATTTCACCGTGGTTAATCCCGAGGCCGAGTGGACACTTGACCGAACTGATCTCCACTCGAAAAGCACAACGACCGTCTGGGACGGCGAGACGTTTACCGGCACGGTGGCGACGACCGTCGTCCGGGGCGATATCGTCTACGACGGCTCGTCGATTCCCGTCGAACCGGGGTACGGCGAGCGCGCTGACACCGACCCGGTCCGGTAGGAGGGGGTGGCTGCACATTTTGCAGTAATGAGTGGGTGTATATCCAGTGAGTACCCACTACCGGTATGGACACCACAGCGCTGTACTTTTCGGGCGAAGAGTCAGCGGGTCTCGCGACACCCGGGGAGTTCGTCGAGGCTGTCGAGGATGGGTTCCGCTACAGGGGTGAGGGCAGTCCCGCGACCGCACCGTCGCGGCTATCCGGCGAGAAAACGACGGTCACGAGCTACAAGATCATCTTCCCGGAGTGGAACGTGATGGGTGGCTACATGTATGCCGTCGGCGAGGATACCTGGTATACGACGCCGCTTTTCGAGGCCGATACCGCCCGGCTCATGGGGATTCTGGATGGGGCCGTCTGGAATCCATACAAGACCGGCGCAGTCGGCGCGGTCGGTACCGACTATCTCGCACGCGAGGACGCCTCGACTGTCGGCGTCGTCGGCTCGGGTTCGGTCGCAAAGGGGACACTGGAGACAGTCGCCACCGTTCGCGATCTGGAGACCGTCGACGTGTTCTCCCCGACCCCCGAGAACCGGGTCACGTTTGCGTCGGAGATGGGCGAACAGCTGGCCGCCGATGTCCGGGCCGTCGAGAGTAGTGCCGAGGCGGTCAGGGAAGTCGATATCGTCATCGTTGCGACCGACGCCCCGGAGCCAGTTATCGACGGTGGGCATCTCTCCCCCGGGACGCACGTCAACGCCATGGGCGCGGCACACCCAAAGCGCGAACTGGATATCACAATGTTCGAGGGTGCCGGCAAATACGTGCCCGATATTCGCACCCGTGTGTTCGGCAACAGCGTGCAGGAACGGTTCCGTGCCGCGAGTGGCTTTCTCGCTGCCTACGACGCGGGGAAAGCCAGCGAGGCGACGATCCACGGCGGCCTTGGTGAGATTGTCGGCGGGGACCTGCCCGGTCGGACCGACCCGGACAAAATCACTATTGTCGACAGCGTCGGCACGGCGATTGAGACGGTGGCGTCGGCGTACATGCTCTACGAGAAAGCCACCGACCGCGGCCTCGGCACGGAGATAACGAACGTCCCGCGACAGGCCGCAGGGGACCTCCGGTGATCGACGTGGAGTACGTCTGTGTCTACTGTGGGTCGAGTGCGGGCTCGGAATCGGCATACGAAGATGCGATCGGCGAGTTCGCGGCCGCGTGTCTCGACCGCGAGATCGGACTTGTCTACGGCGGTGCCAGCGGCGGTGTCATGGGCGCCCTCGCCGATGCGATTCTTGATGGCGGTGGCGAGGTCCGTGGCATCATCGCCGAATCGATTCTGGACCGGGAGACGCCACATGAGGGGCTCACCGAGCTAAAGATTACCGAGACGAGGGATTCTCGCCAGGACCGGATGACTGAACTGGCCGACGGATTCGTCGCGCTCCCTGGCGGGATCGGAACCCAGCAGGAACTGTTCTCGGTCCTGGCCGAGGCCAAACACGGACAGCACGACAACCCCTGTGGCTATCTCAACGTTGCAGGCTACTACGATGCGATGGTGGCGTTTCTGGACAACGCCGTCGGCGAGGGATTCCTCAGTCCCGAGCAGCGCGAGCTCGCTATCGTCGAATCCGATCCCGACCAGCTTTTTGAGCAGTTCGAGCAGTACGAATCACCGTTCAGTTCCGCGTGACCGGGCTGCTACTCGTTGGGAACCACTGCTGTGCTCGACCAAGTGCACCGTTGTGCCCAATTCACAGGACTTACAGACGATAGCGTTAGTTAAACAAATATTTGCAATCAATCGCTGTTCGATTACATAAACATTTATGCTCACAACACACATACAGTCAGTATAGCTCACTGGGCCAGTAGGCCCAAATTCGGGTTCAACGTCAACAACCGGGAACCGCCTTTGAATCCTGACTTCTCGACCGAGGATATGCTGGATATCGCCGAGGAGGCCGAAGATCTCTGCTTCGATTCGGCCTGGGTCGGCGACAATCTCATGGAGAAACCCCGGCACGAACCGATCGGGACGCTCAACGCGATTGCCCAGCGAACCGAAACTGTGGAACTGGGGACTGCGTGTATGATAACGACGCTTCGCCACCCAATGCAGTTTGCGCAGGCATGGACGACACTGGACGTCCTTTCGGAGTGGAGGACGCTACTCGGGGCCTGCCAGGGAACTCCGACCGAAAAGAGCAAACACCAACACGAGATGGTCGGCGTTCCGGGTGACGGACGGTACAAGGCGCTTGAAGAGGGAATCGAGATCATGAAACAGCTGTGGGCGGAGGGGTCGATCGACGAGTACGACGGCGCGATCTACGATCTTGAACACGTGACCTTCGACACCGGGAACGAAACGATCCCCTTCCGGCCTGTCCGTGGCGGGGAGACACCGGTGCTCGTGACGGCAAACCCCACCCATCACGGCAATCAGGCAGTTCACAAGCGGATCGTCAGCAGGATCGTCGATATCGGTGACGGCTGGCAGACGGCGAACCGCTGGGATCAGCCAGAAGAGTACTCGGATCAAATCAACGCGATCTACGATTACGCGGACGAACAGGGCGTCGATCGTGACGAACTGCATACCGCATACCAGATCACGTTCAACATCAACGAGGACAGAGAGCAGGCCGAGGCGGAGATGCACCGATACATCGACAACTACTATCCGCGACACGACGATCCCAACTTCGATTCCTGGGGATCCGTCGGGTCGCCACAAGATGTCATCAATCAGATTGAAGAGTACCACGAGCGGGGCTGTGAACATTTCGTCATCCGGTTCGGTGCGGACGACCACTACGAACAACTGCGCCGGTTCAGCGAAGAGGTCCTTCCATCCTTTCGGTAACGGATCGGTCGCAATATTTGATCCCTGCCTGCATCTACACAAAGGGAAGGTCGTTCGTAGCATACAGATGACCGAGTATGCGTTCGCGGATCATATCGATCGGGAGTATCTCGTGGAGACGCTCACTGACCTCTTGCAGGTAGACACTGCAGTGCCGCTGGGGCCGGACACGCTCATGGAACCGGACCATCCGAAACTGGAGCATTTCGTGCAGGACGGCTGCGGTCGAAACTGCAGGCAATCGGTGCCCACGACGTCATCGACCTGCGGAAAAACCAGATCGCAGTCCGGTTTGGCGAGGGGCGGACCGACGACTGTCTCATCGTACAGGCCTACACCGCTGCCCAGCATCACAACTGGATAGACGAGCCGTTTTCGGGCAAGATTGCCGTTCCCGACGAAAACGATCTCGACGAACCCTGCGCATACGGCCAGGGGGCAGAACAGAACAAGGCCCACTTCGCGTCGATGCTGACACTGCTCAAGGCGTTGCACGAATCGGAGACTGAAATCAACGGCAGGGTGTACTTCGTGACGAACAACGAGGCCCGCAGCACACACGAGTGTACGAGGGACCTGCTCCCCGAACTGGGCGAGCGGCTGGACCGTGGACTGCTGTTGATCGGTGGCGGGAACGTCATCAAGACCGGGAACCGTGGGCGAGTCGATGTCCTGGTTCACATTGAGGACGAGGTTGCTCACTCCAGTAGCCCGAGCGATGGACACAACGACATCGAGGGGGCAAAGGAGGTGATGAACAGAACCGACGGGATCGACTTCGAGAAGACACACCCCCGCCTCGACACCCCGCATGCGAAACCGTACCAGCTGACTTTCGAACCGGTTGCGCCACACACGTTTCCGGAGTCTGCCCGGTTCAAGATCGATAGACGGTTGCTCCCGAGTGATACCGTCGAGGACGCTGTCCAGGAAATCGAGGCCGCGATTAGTGATATGAGTCCCTACGATGTTCGAGTCGAGCGGGACGTGGTCATGGAACCGTCACTGGTCGATCCCGGCGACCCGATAGTCGAGGGGCTCCAGCAATCGATCGAATCGATAGACGGTAGCAGGGCCGAGTCTGTCGATATCAGGGGTGCGTTCGATGCCGGCGGGCTGACAAACGAGGGGATTCCGACGGTCATGTGGGGGCGGCCGGAACACGGTGAACATATTATGTGCGACGATTACGTCTCGATCCGCGGCGTCGAAGAGGAAGCAAGAATCGTCGGACGACTGGTTGATGATTTCCTGTAACTGCCGGCAGTTCCACCGAAACAGCCAGCCTTCCCGATGGGACAACAGCTGGCCTATGCTGCAGCAGGAATATATGCTCGTCTCCTACATTGTTTTACGACCACAATACATATGAGTGAAAATCATACTATCCAGCAGATTTAATCCGCTTTCAGTGACAGATAGTAGTCGATATCGACTAAAACTGCAGAGAAAGAGGCTGCGCTCCAGTGGCTCAGCGAGAACAGAGCACGGGTGACCGACCTGTCGGACACGGTGTGGGGGTACGCAGAGCCAGCCCACAGGGAGTACAAATCGGCCCAAGCACACGAATCGTTTCTCGAATCGGAGGGGTTCACGGTCGAGAGCGGGGTCGCCGGCATGCCAACCGCCTTTGTTGGGACCTACAGTGATGGTGACACGGTTCTTGGATTCTTCGCCGAGTACGACGCAACACCAGGGAACTCCCAGAAGCCGGTGACCCACAGAGAGCCAGTCGTTGAGGGTGCAGCGGGCTATGAAGACTGTCACAACGCACTCGGCGCAGGTGGGACTGCAGCAGCCTGTGCGGTAAAGGACGTCGTTGCCGAATACGATCTTGATGCGACCGTCAAACTGTTTGGAATCCCGCAGAGAAACTCTGTACCGGCAAACCCTATATGGCCCGGGAGGGGTATTCCGACGACCTGGATGCTGTCATGGCCTGGCATCCGCGACCCTACGACAGCGTGCTCGAAAGTCCGGGACTGGGACCGTATCGGCTGTTCATCGTGAACTTCGAGGGCGAGTCCGCCTACAGCGCGAGACCGTGGGAGGGGAAAAGCGCGGTCAAGACGATGACACTGATGCAGATGAACCTCAACTGCATGAAAGAGACTCTCCCCCGTGACGGCCATCCATCGGTCCCCGAAGTGGTTTCGAACGGTGGACAGACGTTGACGACGATATCGAGGATCTCCTCAGACGGTGTGCGGAGGCTGCAGCGACGGTGACCGGAACCGAGTACGAATTCAGAGTCGCTGGGTCGGCACGCCCCTGGCTGCCAAACCAGACAATGACCGACCTGGCGTTTGAGAACATGCAGGCAGTTGGCCCACCGGAGTTTGCCGAGGCGGACAAGGAGTTCGTCCGGGAACTCCTCGAAAACGCGGGCTACGGGGAAATCGAGGAACCAATGAACGAGTCACTCTCCGAACCGGACCCCAGCGTCACTAACGACTTCCTGGGCGGTGCCGACGATATCAACGAGTTTTGTTGGCACGCACCGACGTGTCGCGTATACACGGCCTACGTCTCCCCTGTCCAGGATTACGGATCGAGTAGCTGGGTCTCGGCAGCGCTCGCAAATACTGACGTCGCCCATACAGCGCTTCTGAAAGCTGCGGAGGTCATGTCGACGACAGCAATCGAACTGCTGACCGATCCCGAACGGCTGGCCGAAGCGCAGGCGGAATTCGAACGCCCGAAAAGCGAACGGTCGATCCCGGTGTTGCTCTCCGAAGACGCAGAACCGCCTGTCGACGAAACTGTTCCACCGTTTTACCCTGAAGACCGGGAGCCACCAACAAATATTGGATGAGGCCAGAGCCCCAGCAGTCTTCGGAGCACCGTCGACTGTCGGACGGCCACCAGTGAGAGCCCAAAGCGATACTGGCACTGGGAGTCATTCATACCGTCAGCTGTAGCTTCGTGGAAATATTCGGGGCCCCGGGGTCACGAAATGTGCCACCAGCTTACAGCCGACAGCATCAGTACGATACCACAACCGGCAATCTGCTCAAAATATGATCTATCGGCAGTCCATCGAACAGTTCGAAGTTGTGAACTACCTCCGAGATGAAAACCGGGAGTGTCAGCAAAACCGCGAGGACTATCCCAGCCCCCACAAGCCGGCCGTCAAGTCGAAACGCACGCAGATAGTCGACAAGCACTGTCGCAACAGCCCCCGTCAGGGTCGCTATAGCGGCGGTCAAATACGCAATTCCGATCAGCGGAGCGGCCTGGTCACCTGTGAACTCACCCGGATTAAATAGCAACGCGAGCGTGCCAACTCCGATGACGAGTGCCCACAGAGCGAACCCGACAAACCACGATCGACGGGTGGTCGGCCCCAGGCCCGAATTCATCCTGAACTCTTCCGGATCCTGCGGCCCTTGACCCCGCATTACAGATGTGTTTCAAGATACGGGATAAAACACTATTCTTCCGTGCAGGAATTGCGAGCATCAGTACAACGATATCTTGGCGTAATCGGAGATAAGTGTAAAAGTTCGAATTATTTCTCTGTACAGTGGTCGATATACGGGCTGGCTCGCGTAGTCACGAGTTACCCGACGGGAACTGGCTGATTCCCACGATGAGTCCGCAGAGAACGTGCTACCACTCACCGCCGTCCAGTTCCGACAAGCCCGTTCTCTCCACGAGGTGGTTTCGCTGCTTGAACACATCATCCGGAGAGTCAAGAATGGCATCGATGTCGGCCGTTGGCTCGTCGTCCTCGAAGACCACATCGCCATGACAGAGAACAGTCTCGACTTCCGTTCCAGTCGCCTGGTAGACGAGCGCGGAGGCGACGTCGGTAAACGGCCGTAGATGGGGCTGGTCGAGATCGAGGACGACGACATCTGCCAGTTTCCCTTCTTCGAGCGAGCCCAGGTCGTCCGCTCGGCCGATCGCCCGGGCGGCGTCGATCGTCGCCATCTCGACTACGGTTTCCGGCGACATCATACGTGGATTTCCCGACGTGACCTTGTGGACCATTGTGGCGAACCGCATGTCGTCTATCATATTCGACGTGTGGTTCTGGTCGACGTTGTCGGTGCCGAGGCCGACCGTGACCCCGTATCGCTGTATCATCGGCACGGGGGCTACGCCGGACCCGAGTGCACAGTTTGTCACGATGTTGTGGGCGACCTTGGTATCGGTTTCTGCCAGTCGCTGAACGTCCGCCTCCGAGACGTGGACACAGTGGCCGAGCAGCGTCCGCTCACCCAGATAGCCGGCGCTTTCGAGATACTCGACGCTTGAAGCCAGTCCCCGTTCCTGCTCCGCCGTTTCGGCGGTATGTGTCGTCGTCATCACATCGTACTTTTCGGCGAGTTCGTACGCACCGGCGAGCGCTCCAGGCGAGGTGCCACCGGCGAGGAACGGTCCCGGCCAGATGGTCTGCCGGCCCTCGGCAGTGCCGTGGTAG
>JBLGCM010000040.1:0-8036 GCA_047617345.1 Natronomonas sp.
AGCCGCGCTATCCGCTCTCGGCTTCGCCCTCTCCGTCCGAGACGGCAGTCGTCTCGCTGTCTCCCGTGATCTGGATGGTCACGTCCGGGCGGCCGAGCAGTCCCTCCAGTCCGTCCGCGGGCGTATCGGGCCGGCCGATCATCGTCCTGATCGTCTCACCGGGCTCGACTGTCGCCTCGAAGGTCAGTTGATCGGTGAGCCGCCAGCCCTCGTTGAGCGGCTGATCCTCGAACGCCGCGGGTCCGTCCTCGCCCAGCAACCGCTCTTCGACGGTGACGTGTGCGGGTTCGTCGCGCCCGGACTCGATTTCGTAGGCGGTCACCGGCGAGTCCAGCGTGTCGTCGATGTACTTTTTCACGATGATATCCTCCCGGGCGACTGTCTGGCTGTCCTCGGCGCGAGCGATCACATCGTTGACGATCACCGACCAGACCGCCGTTTCGTTGCGCTCGCCGAATCCCGGCATCTCCGGCTCGCCGTCTTCGTCCTCGTAGAGCTTCTCGACGGGCGGTTCGTCGACGCTGAACCGCTCGGTCCACTCCGAGTTGAACAGGAGGTAGAGTCCGCCGGCCACCAGCCCGAAAAACGTCACGGCGGCCGCGGGCAACGCGAGAAAGGCGAAGGGGCCGCTGTCCGGGTTCGCGAGCGGGCTGTTCTCGACGGCTTCGCCGGTTTCTGTCCCGGAGACGAAACTCACGTCGCCACCGGATTCTATCGCGTAGAGGCCGCTGTTCTCGCTGCCGAGGTAGAGTCGTCCGTCCGCGACTGCCGGCGACCCGGAGATGTTCCCCGAGGTTTCGGTGCGCCACTGTTCGTCGCCGCCGGTCGACACTGCGAACACGCTGTTGCTGAAGTTGGTGGCGTAGACCGTCCCGTCGACGACGGCGGGCGAGGAGTTGATCTGCCTGCCGGTGTCGAACCGCCACTGCTCGTCGCCGGTGGCGCTGTCGAGAGCGTACAGATTGCCGTCTCGACCCCCGACGTAGACGTGATCGGCGGTGGCCGCCGGTGCGGTGATGGTCGCGCCGTCGGCCTCGAACTCCCAGCCCCGGCGGCCGCTTTCGGCGTCGAGCGCGTAGGCGAATCCGGCCGCGCTCTGCACCGCGGTCACGTAAACAGAGCCGTTCGCGACGACCGGCGTCGACTGGATCTGACCGGCCGCGACGGTCTGCTCCCACAGCTCGTCGCCGTTGCCGTCGATTGCGTAGACGAACCCGCCGGTGTTCGCGACGTACACCGTGGTGGCATCTCCGCCGGTGACGACGGCCGGACTCCCACGGATCTCGACATCGCCGGCGGTCGCCTCGCCGGTGTCGAACGTCCAGCGTGTCTCCGCGCCCGTCTCCGCGTCGATAGCGTAGACGACACCGTCGGTACTCGTCGCGTAGACGACGCCGCCGTGGACGACCGGCGCACTGCGGATCTCGCCGTCGGTGTCGAACCGCCACTGCGTCTCGCCGCTCTCGGCGTCGAGTGCCCGCAGCGTCCCGCTCTCGTTGCCGATATACACCGTGCCGTCGGCGACGGTTGGCGGCGCTCGGGAGGGCGCGCCCAGCGCGACCGGCCAGCCGTCCAGCGGGTCGCCGCTGGCAGCGTCGGCGGCGTAGAGCCGGTGGTCCTGATTGGCCGCGTAGACGGTCCCGTCGGCGACGGCAACGCTCGCGCGGTAGGCCCCGTCCGCGTCGAGGTACTGCCACGCGCCGCCGGGATCCTCGGCGATGCCCGTTCCGTCGGGGTTGTGCCCCGTCCGAGTCGGGCCGTATCCGAAGGTCGGCCACTCCTCCGTCGTCTGCTGGGCACTCGCGCTGTCGGCGACGGCCGCCCCGGCGGCGACCGTGCCGATGGTTCCCAGCAACTCACGGCGCGTACATCCCGAGTCCATGATCTCCGGTTACGTGTCTGGGTTTAAAACGTCATTCTCTTCGGCCGCCTCTCGGTTGACCGGGGGGTTTTTTTACCGAGCCACCCTGACAGTTGAGTCATGGCTCGCCGGCGTGAGCAGTTCGACGGGGGTTCGGGGGTGGCGCGATGGGCTATCTGACCTGGGCGATACTCGCGATGGTCTGTTACTCGTTTGCCTTTCTCTTCATGAAAATCGCTATGCGCGGGCTGCCGGCCTTCACCGTCATGCCGATCGCGATCGTCACGCTCGCTGTCGGAGCGACGACTGTGGCGCTCGCCTTCGGCGAGGGATCGATCCCCTCACTCACGGACCGCTCAGTCCAGTTCTCACTCGCGGCCGGGCTCTGTCTCGCCGGGGCGGTCGTCGGCTACTTCCGTGCGCTCTCAACCGGGCCCGTGAGTATCGTTGTCCCCGTCTTCGGGATGTTTCTGGTCGGCGGGGCCGCCCTCGGAATCGTCGTGCTGGGCGAGGTTGTCACGCCGAAGAAACTCCTCGGCATCGCCTTCGGTGCTGTTGCTGTCTTCTTGATCGCCTCCTGAGCGGACCGCATCGATACACCGACCGGAGTCGGTCTGTTTAAGTCGGATCTGTCCGTGGATGCACACAATCGATGGCAGATCTCGCCGTCATCGCCGCCGCAATCGTCCTCCCCTTCTTCGCGGCAGTCGTCACGCCGCTACTCTACCGGCTCATCGGCGACGCCGTCGGCTATGTCGGCGCGGTCGTCGCGGCGGTTTCGTTCGGACTCCTCTTGACGCAGGTCGGAGCGGACGGGACCGTTGCCGCCCCGTGGATCCCCAGCATGGACGTAGCCTTCCGGTTCACCGTCGACGCCTTCGGCCTGCTCTTTGCGCTGCTGGCCAGCGGCATCGGAACCCTGATATTCGCGTACGCGGCGGAGTACATGCACGGCAAACCCGACCTCGGCCGGTTCTACATGGCACTGCTCGCGTTCATGGGGTCGATTCTCGGTGTCGCGCTGGCGGCCGATCTCCTCGTCCTCTTCCTGTTCTGGGAACTCACGAGCGTCTGCTCGTTCGTCCTGATCGGCTACTACACCGAAGACGCCGAATCGCAGTACTCCGCGCGCATGGCGATGGTCATCACGGTCGGCGGCGGACTCGCGCTTCTGGTCGGCGTCCTGCTGATCGCCGTCGGTGCCGAGGCGGCCGGGCTCGACCCCTTCGATCTCGCGGCGATTCTCGCAAACGGCGGCGAGGTCGCCGACGCGCTCCGGGCCGAGGGGATCTTCGTCCCCGCTCTCGTTCTCGTCACCGTCGCCGCCGCCGCCAAATCCGCACAGGTGCCGCTGTACTTCTGGCTGCCGGGCGCGATGGTCGCGCCGACGCCCGTCTCCGCGTTTCTGCACTCGGCGACGATGGTCAAGGTCGGCGTCTACGCCTTGGGTCGTGTTCGCCCGCTCTTTCACGGCCCCGAGTGGATGGCGCTGGTCGCGACCCTCGGGATAGTGACGATGACCGTCGGCGCGGTTCTCGCCGTCCGCTCGACGGATATCAAGGAACTGCTGGCGTACTCGACGGCCAGCCATCTCGGACTCATGGTCGCGGCCTTCGGCTTCGAGTCGCACTACGGCGCGGAGGCCGGTGTCTTTCACCTGTTCAATCACGCGCTCTTTAAGGCCGCGCTGTTCCTCGTCGCCGGGATCATCGCCCACGAGGCCGGCACGCGCGCCATCGACGACCTCGGTGGCCTCCGAGCGGACCTGCCGATCACCGCCGGAATCACGGTGCTCGCTGCGCTGAGCATGGCCGGTATTCCGCCGTTCAGTGGCTTCTACTCCAAGGAAATCCTCTTCGAGGCCGCGTGGGAAGCGGCCGTCCACGGCGGCGGCCTGCTGTGGCTCTATCCCGCGACGGCGGTGTTCGCGAGCGTCTTCACGGTCCTGTACTCGCTGCGGTTCCTCTGGCTGTTTTTCGGCGACCGGCCCGACGGACTCGGCGAGGTCCACCGCGCGCCGCTCGGCCTCGTCGCCCCGCCCGCGGCCCTCGCTCTCGGCGTCGCCGTCGCGAGCGTCGTCCCTGGTATCCCGATCGATCTGCTCGTCGACGACGCCGCGAGCGCAACGGCAGTGAGCGAAGTCGAGATTCACGCCGGTCTGCCGACCCATCTCTCCGGCCCGGTCGCGATGAGTGCGATAACCATCGCCGTCGGCGTCGCTGCCTTTCCCCTCTACGACCGGATCGCCGACGGGATCGACCGAGTCTGTGCGGCGACGACGGCCGTCCATCCGACGACGGTCTACGACGGCGCGCTGGCGGCGACCGAGCGGGCGAGCGACCTCGTCGCCGCTCGCGTCCACAACGGACTGATCAGAACCTACGTCTGGTGGGTGCTCTCGGCGACCTGCGCGCTGACGGTCGCTGGCTTCGCGACGACTGCTCCCGGCCTTCCGACGCCCGCAATCGCCGAGACGCCGGCGGCGCTCGTGTTGGTCCTCGGTGTGTCGGTCGTCGCCGCGGTCGCGGTCACGACCGCCGAGAGTCACGTGACCGGCGTGCTCACGCTCGGCATTCTCGGGTTCATGGTCGCGATTTTCTACATCCTCGCCAGCGGGCCGGACCTGGCGCTCACCCAACTCGTCGTCGAGACGCTGCTGTTGCTGATCTTCCTGCTCGTGTTAGAGGAGTTGCCGGCCTATTACGGCGAACTCGACCCGTCGCGCGCAGTCAGAGACGGGGCGCTTTCCGTCGTGGTCGGCGCAACGGCCTTCGTCTCGGTGCTGTACGCCGCGCCGGACGAGGCGGCCGATCCGACGGCGACGGCGGAGTTTTTCACGCAGAACGCGGTTCCGGGGGGCGGCGGCGGGAACATCGTCAACGTCATCCTGACGGACTTCCGGGCGTTCGATACGCTCGGTGAGTCAATCGTGATCGTCCTCGCTGCGCTGTCGGTGCTCGTCTTGCTGACGATGCGGGACAGGGGTGAGACCCGATGACGACGGTCATCATGCGGACGACCGCCCGCGTCGTGGTCCCGATCATCCTCGTCGTCGCCGTCTCGCTGTTCCTCCAGGGCCACAGCCTCCCCGGCGGCGGCTTTATTGGCGGTGTCCTCACTGTCGCTGCATTCGGGCTCGTATATGTCGCCTACAACCTCGATTACCTGGAGGTCGGCGTGCTGGATCGGGAGGTCGACCGCGACCGCCACATCGGCGACCACCGAACCGTCGCCGCCTACCGGACGCTGTTCATGTTCGGACTGGCCGTCGTCGTCGCGAGCGGCTTCGTCCCGACCGCCCTCGGCGAGCCGTTTCTCTCCCAGGATTACACCTACGTCCACCTGCCGCTGTTCGGCGAAATCGAACTGGCGAGCGCGGTCGTCTTCGACCTCGGGATCTTCTGCGTGGTCGTCGGCGGCCTCCTGACGATTTTCTCGGTGGTGGGGGCCGAATGACGTTCGCGCTTGCCGCCACGGTCGGCGTTCTCTTCGCCTTCGGAACCTTCCTGTTGCTCCGGGACGACCTCGTGAAGGTGGTCTGGGGGCTGGCGATTCTCTCACAGGCCGCCAACGTCTATCTGATCTCGATGGGCGGTGTCACCGAGGCGACCGGCGAGACGGTTCCGGTCCTCGCTGATCACCACGCGCCGTTCCCAGAGACGGCCGATCCGGTCGTGCAGGCGCTGGTGTTGACGGCTATCGTCATTAGCTTCGGGATGACCGCCTTCGCGCTGGCGCTGTCGTATCGAGCGTACCAGGAAAACGGAACCATCGACGTGACGGAGTGGCCACAATGAGTTCGCTCGCAATCGCTCCGATGCTGGTCGTCCTGCTTACGGCCACGGCGGCGCTTTTGGTCCGTCGCTGGCCCCGGGTTCAACAAGCGGTCAGCGTCCTCGGAACACTCGGCTACGGCGGGACCGTCGGCGTCCTCTCTTGGCGGGTCGTCTTCGCCGCCGACGGCGGCGCGGTTGCCTACCAACTCGGCGGCTGGGCGGCGCCGTTCGGTATCACACTCGTCGCGGATGCGCTGTCGGCGTTTCTGCTCGCGATGACGGCTGTCGTTGCCATCTACGCGGTGATCTTTTCGGTGCGTTTTATCGACGACCGCAACCAGCGAGTCTACTACCACCCGACCTTCCAGTTCCTGCTGCTCGGCGCGACGGGCGCGCTGCTGACGGGTGATCTGTTCAACCTGTTCGTCTGGTTCGAGGTGATGTTGATGGCGAGTTACGTCTTCGTCGCCTTCTACGGCAACGCACAGCACACCGCCGCGGCCGTCCGGTACGTCGTGCTCAATATCGTCGGTAGCGCGGTGATGCTGCTGGGAATCGGCGGGATCTACGCGACGACCGGAACGCTGAACATGGCCGACATGGCCCGGATCCTCGCCGAACCCGGGGCCGTGACGGGGCCGGTCGTCGGCCTCTCGGCGCTGATCTTCGTCACCTTCGCGCTGAAGGCCGGGCTGGTCCCCTTCCAGTTTTGGGTTCCCTCCGCGTACCGGGCCGCCCCGCTGCCGGTCGTCGCCGTCTTCGCCGGCGCGACGAAGAAAGTCGGCATCTACGCGATCATCCGTCTGTACTTCACCGTCTTCGGCAACGCCGGCTTTGCGGCGACAGTCCCGGGAGTCGTCGGCGACTCGCCGATTGCCTTTCTCGCGCCCGTGCTCGTGGCGATGGGCGTCCTGAGCATCCTCGTCGGCGGCTTCGGGGCCGTCACGCGGGACTCCCTCGAAGAACTGTTCGCGTACTCAAGCATCGGCCAGATCGGATTCATCGCGGTTCCGGTCGGCATCGCCGCGGCGGCGACCGCGGAGTCGCTGCGACATCTCGGGATCCTCGCCGCGCTCGTGTTCGCCTTCCACCACGCGGTGACGAAAGGGCTGCTCTTTTTGTCCACCGGCGTCGTCCGTGACGCTGTGGGGACGACACAGCTGTCCGATCTCGGTGGACTGGGCGATCACTCGCCCGGATTCGCGAGCGTGATGCTCGTCGGCGGCCTCTCGCTCGCGGGTATCCCGCCGCTCGCCGGCTTTTTCGGCAAGCTGTTCGTCTTCGACGCCGCGGCGCGGCAGTTCGCCGTCGCTGGCGGAACGACCGCGACGATTGCTGCCGTCGCGATTCTGCTCGCTCTCTTTGCCGGTGCTGTCCTGACGATCATCTACTCGACGCGGGCGTGGATGGGGACGTTCTGGGGCAGCCAGACAGAGATGGTGCTGCGAGGTCAGGTCGACCGTCTCGAAGTCGCTATCGTGGGGGCGTTCGCCGCCGTTGTCCTGCTCGTCGGCGTCGGATTCGAGCCGCTCTTTCAGTTCGCCGACGCCGCCGCGGAGGCGGCGCTTGACACCGACGGCTACGTCGATGTCGTTCTCGGGGGTGACAAGCCGTGAAAACCCGCCGCTGGCTCGTCGCCGGCCTCCTGTTCGCGGTGTTGTGGGTGTTCGTCGCCGGCCCCAAGGTACATCTCCAGTCCGTGGTCACGGTCTTTCTCGTGGGCCTCGCCGTTGGACTGCCGGTCGCGTACGTCTTCCGGCGACTCTACGGCGAAGAGATCGATATCGGTCAGACGGTCACCGCGATTCCGTACGTCGTCCTGTACATCCTCGTCTTCTTCAAGGAGGTGCTGGTCGCGAACCTCGACGTGGCCTATCGCGTGCTCGTCCCGGGTCGCGCGCTCGAACCGCAGGTCATCCTCGTTCCGCTCCGCGTCGAGACGGCGCTGGGCGTGACGACAATCGCCAACAGCATCACGATCACCCCGGGGACGATCACGCTCGATCACGACCCCGACGAGAACGCGCTGTACGTCCACATGATCGACGGGCGCTCTCCGGAAGCTGTCGTCGAACCGATCCGCCAGTGGGAGGATTACGCGCTCGAGATCTTCGACGAGCGGCGCTCGCCAGACGATCCCGCCCCAGAGATCACGGTCCACCCGCCGGATCACCCCCCGGAGCCGAAGACCATCACCGAACAACAGCGCAAAGAGCGCATCGACGGCGGGGGTGAGTCCGATGGTTGACGCGACGACCGCGCTCGTCATCGACGGGGCGCTGATCCTCGTCTCCGCGCTGTGTCTGCTCTGTGGCTACCGGGTCATCGCCGGCCCGACCGTGCCGGACCGGGTGGTCGGGCTTGACGCCATCGCCACGAACGTCATCGCCATCGCGATG
>JBLGCM010000041.1:0-7964 GCA_047617345.1 Natronomonas sp.
ACTCCATCGCTGGCGCGTGACCGCGTACCGAACTGGGCTTTATATACGCAGCCAGCCTCACGTACCGAGTATGCAGACACATATCGTTCCGGTCGGCTTCGATTACGACCGGTTGATCGCGCCGCTGGTGCGCGAGCAGATGGACGTCGACCGGGTCATTCTGCTGGAGGGGGACGTGGGAAGCGAAGCCAACGTCGAGTACTCTCGACAGATCGCCGAGAAACTCGAACAGGACTACATCAACCTGCTCGGCGCGGAGACCGAGCGGTTCGTCATCGAGGATGTCTACGATTACGACGAGGCGTTCGAGCAGGCCTTCGAGTTGATCAACCGCGAACTCGACAACGACGACGGCGACGACGCGAGCGAGGTCTGGGTGAACATCTCCGCGATGCCGCGCACGGTTTCGTTTGCCTTCGCGACGGCCGCCCACTCGATCATGGTCGAGCGCGAGGGCGACCGCGACCGGATCCACACCTACTACACGGTCCCCGAGAAGTACCTCGAGACCGAACTCGCCGAGGAACTGCGCGAACAGATCGACCTGCTCGAAGACCTCCAGTCGGATGGCACGGACGACGAGCGTCTCGAACAGCGCCTCGAAAGCGCCAACCAGTTGCTCTCGGAGTTCGACGAACGCGGGACGACTATCGGCGCGAAAGAGATCGACGGCAGCCACGTCGTCGAACTGCCGGTTGCGCTGTTCTCGAACGTCGAGCCCTTCGAGGAGGTCATTCTCTTCACTCTCGGAGAGCACGGCGAGTTCGAGTCCATCTCCGAGCTCGCCCAGCAACTGGCCCGGGAACTCGGCGAGGAGTACACCGACTCCTTCCGCTCGAAGGTCATCTACAACGTCGACCGTCTCGGCCCCGGCGGGAAAGGCTACATCGAGCAAGAAGAGCACGGCAAATCCTACCGGACTCGCCTGTCGCGCATCGGCGAACTCTGGGTTCGAGCACACTCCGGCGAGAAAGACGCGCACGCCCGACTGGATCTGGATCTGTTCTGACGAACACAGAACCAAGTCATTAATACGGTCGGTTTGCCCATATACAACCATGAGACGCCGAGCTGGTGGGACACCCGCTCTCGTAGTAGGGGCCTTGTAGCCCCGCAACACCCCACCACTCGACGAACGCACCGCTTTTCGAGCAAGCCCACAGGTGAGATATGAGTGACACACAGGACCGATCGACGGAGGAACCGGCCACAGAACAACGCATCGACGGGGAGTACGACCCCGAAACGGTCGAATCGAACTGGCAGGACCGCTGGGTCGAGCAGGAGACCTACGCCTACGACGGCGACGCCGACACCCGCTACAGCATCGACACGCCGCCGCCGACGGTCTCGGGCAACCTGCATATGGGCCATCTCTACCAGTTCACGCTGCAGGATTTCGTCGCCCGCTATCGCCGGATGAAGGAAGGGACCGTCTACTTCCCCTTCGGCTACGACGACAACGGCATCGCCTCCGAACGCCTGACAGAGCGCGAACTCGGCATTCGTCATCAGGATTTCACTCGGCGAGAGTTCCAGGAAAAGTGTCGCGAGGTCTGCCAGGACTACGAGGATGCGTTTACCGAAGACATCCAGTCGCTCGCCATCTCCATCGACTGGGACAACACCTACAAGACTATCGAACCCCGCGTCCAGCGCGCCTCTCAACTGTCTTTTCTCGATCTCTACGAACAGGACCGGGAGTACCAGCAGCGTGCGCCGACGATCTGGTGTCCCGACTGCGAGACGGCGATCTCACAGGTCGAACAGGAGGACAAGGACAAACACACCAAGTTCAACGACATCGCCTTCGATGTCGTCGAGACCGGCGACGGCAGCGATGACGATCGCTTCACCATCTCGACGACCCGTCCCGAACTGCTGCCGGCCTGTGTCTCCGTGTTCGTCCATCCCGACGACGACGAGAACCAGCACCTCGTCGGCGGCACCGCTCGCGTGCCGCTGTTCGACCAGGAGGTTCCGATCATCGAGGACGAACGGGTGGACATGGAGACCGGCAGCGGCGTCGTGATGTGCTGTACGTTCGGCGACCAGACCGACATCGAGTGGTACCAGGCACACGATCTGGATCTCCGCATCGCCATCGACGAGTCGGGGACGATGACCGACCTGGCCGACGAGTACGAGGGTCTGACGACCGAAGGGGCCCGCGAGCGAATCATCGAGGATCTCGACGAGGCGGGCTATCTGCTCGAATCCCGGGACCACGACCACACCGTGCAGGTCCACGAACGCTGCGAGGAGGAAGTCGAGTACCTCGTCACCGAGCAGTGGTACGTGAAACTGCTCGATAAGAAAGACGAATATCTGGAAGCGGGCCGGGAGATGGACTGGTTTCCCGAGAAGATGTTCACTCGCTACGAACACTGGATCGAGGGACTCGAATGGGACTGGTGTATCTCCCGACAACGCGACTCGGGAATCCCGTTCCCGGTCTGGTACTGCGACGGCTGCGGCGAGACCATCTTTGCCGACCGCGAGGATCTGCCGGTCGATCCCCTCTCGGACGATCCGCCCGTCGACGCCTGTTCGGAGTGCGGTAGCACGGAGTTCACCCCGGAAGGAGACGTCTTCGACACGTGGGCGACCTCCTCGCTGACACCGCTGATCAACGCCGGGTGGGACTTCGAGGACGGCGGGTTCACCTTCGAGAATCCGGAACTCTATCCCTCGAACCTTCGTCCGCAGGGACACGACATCATCTCTTTTTGGCTGTTTCATACGGTCATCAAGTGCTACGAGCACACCGGCGAGGTGCCCTTCGATCACGTGATGATCAACGGGATGGTGCTCGACGAGAACCGCGAAGCGATGTCCAAATCCAAGGGTAACGTCATCGCGCCCAGCGAAGTCCTAGAGAACTTCCCGGTCGACGCCGCGCGCTACTGGGCAGCGGGCACCTCCATCGGCGACGACTTCCCCTACCGCGAGGGCGATCTGGAGGCCGGCGAACGACTGCTCCAGAAACTCTGGAACGCCTCGCGGCTCGTCGACCAACTCACTCCCCCGGCCAACGCCGCCGAGGATCTGCCGGGAGCCGAGTTGGCCGAAATCGACCGCTGGCTGCTGGCCGAACTCGACGAAACGGTCGACCTCGTCACGCGGCGGTTCGAGAACTACGAGTTCTCGAAAGCCCGGACAGAACTGCGCGATTTCTTCTGGTCGACGTTCTGTGACGACTACCTCGAAATCGCAAAACAGCGGCTGGACGACGGCCCGAATGCCTCGACCGAATTCGCGCTCGTCCGCGCCCATCGGACGTTCCTCAAGCTGTTCGCACCGTTTCTCCCACACATCACCGAGGAACTGTGGGACCGCGTCTACGACGAGGACGACTCGATTCACACGTCGGACTGGCCGACTGCGGGCGGCTACGAGGCTGACCTCCGAGCGGGCGAAACCGCGATGGAGGCCATTTCGGCACTCCGCGGCTACAAAAGTGACAACGGCCTCGCGCTGAACGCGACGCTCTCGCGGGTGAAAATATTCGGTCACGTCGGCGAGTTCGCTGGGCCCGTCGCCGAGGTGATGCACGTCGAGGAGATCGAAGCCACCGAGGACGAACCGGAGATCAGAACCGAGATCAGCGGGATCGATCTGGATTACTCGCTGGTCGGGCCGGAGTTCGGGAGCGACGTCGGAGCAATCGACGACGCCATCGAGGCCGGTGACTTCGAGATCGACGGCGACACGCTGCTGGTCGGCGGCGAGTACGAACTCGACGAGGAGATGTTCGGGATCGAACGCAAGCGGATCTACTCCGGTGAGGGGGAGATGATCGAAACCGAAAGTGCCGTCGTGATCGTCCAGGCGTAGTTCAGTCGACTCCCCCGACTACCACCGGACGCTGAAGCCGTCTTCTCCCTGTGGGTCTTCGTAAGTGACTTCGACATCATCGACGCGAGCGGCGTCGCTCCCCTCGTAACAAAACTCGACGAGTTTTTCGACCTGCTTTTTCGATCCCTCGAAGACCGCTTCGACCCGACCGTCGTCGAGGTTTTTCACCCAGCCGTCGACGCCGACTTCGCGGGCAGTGTCTCGCGTCGTCGCCCGGAAGTACACGCCTTGTACCTTCCCCGAGACGTAGACGTGTGCACGTGTTCGGTCTGACATACTCGGGATTCGAACCGCCCGGCTAAAATCGGTTCCGGCGATCACTCGCGATTGCGGAGGTAGTGAAAGAGGTAAGTCTGTGTGTAGCCGGCGTACTCCCCGCCGAATTTCTCGCGGATCGCACGCGAGGTGTCGGCGTAGTTGCCCCGCTCACAGTCGGGATAGTACTCCTCGATCGCGGTTCGAATCCACGTGTCCAGCGGGACGGCTTCGAGATAGCCCAGCGAAAACAACAGCACGCAGTCAGCGACTTTGTCGCCGACGCCGACGTAGCGAGTCAGCAGCTCCCGGGCCTCCTCGTAGGGCAACCCGTCGGCTTCGCGGGGGTCGGTACCGTCGGCGATCATCTCCGCGGTGCGCTGGACGTAAGGGGCGCGATAGCCCAGCGAGAGTTCGCGCAGTTCCTGCTCAGTGGCGCCAGCCAGTTGATCCGGCGTCGGATAGGCGTGGTAGAGTTCGCCCTCGAACTCGACGGGCGTTCCGAAGGCCTCGCGCAGGGACTGTTGCATCCCGTGAATCCGGGAGACGCGCATCTGCGCCGAGCAAATGAAAGAGATCACGCCACCGAATGCCGGTTCGCGGACGATTCGCATCCCCCAGTATTCGTCGTAGGCGGCCTCGATCACGTCGTCGTCTGGCGTCGCCGCGCGGATCTCTCGGAGGTCGTCACCGAGACCGAGTCGTCGCCGTAGGGTTGGTCCGGCGTCGACCGTCGAGCGGTATTCGAGTGCCCCCTCGCGCTGGCGGACTTTGATGACGCCGGGGTCGCCGGTCGCCCGAGTCGTGGTGACATACCAGTCGGTGCCGCCGTAGGTGCCGTCATAATCCGCGCCGTCGGCGCGCCACCAGAGGTATGTCTGTCCGCTTTCGAGCGTCGATTGTAGATCAAATGGGTCCCCATCCAGGCCGATCCGACCTCGTTCCATCACACCGTGAGAAGGCCACCAGCCGCTTTTGCCTTTCGAGTTTCTCCGCGCAACGCGTACTGAAAACGCGGTGAAGGCGGTATCCGGCCAAGCGAAAACTGTGTGTGCTCGTTCTTGGCACGCAGGAGACAGGAGTCGGTCACCGACGGTCCGAAACTATCTTCAAACATTCAAGTTCACCGACACCGAGTTACGGACGAATGCGAGTTTTTTCCTCCAAGGCGGCACGCTGGCGCGCGCTTTTCGGAGTCGCCTTTCTGGTTGTGACCTTCGCCGCAGTGACGGTCGCCGTGCAACGGTACGCGTCGTTTCTCCTCGACGCGGAGTGGGTGCGTGCCTGGATCAAACAGTTCGGTGTGTTCGCTCCGCTCGCACTCATTCTCATTCAGGCCCTGCAGGTTATCGTGGCCCCGATTCCGGGACAGATAATCGCGCTCGCTGCCGGCTACGTCTTCGGCCCCGTCGCCGGTTTGGTATACAGCCTGACAGGGGTCGTGATCGGCAGTGCGATTGCGTTCAGCCTCGCCAAGCGGTTCGGTCGACCAGTTGTCGAGCAACTCGTTCACGAGGAGGTGATCGCTCGGTTCGACGGGTTTGTCGATCACGTTGGAATTGCCGGACTGTTGGGGGTCGTAATCGTTCCCGGCCTCCCCGACGACGCGATCTGTTTTGTCAGCGGCCTCACGAAGTGGCGGTTACGGACATTTCTGGCCGTGATTGCTGTCGGTCGTCTCCCGGCGTACGTGCTGACAGTCTATGCCGGGGGGAAACTGGCGGCCGGACAGATCAGACTGGCACTGGTGGTACTTGGCTTCGTCGTGTTCGTTTCTGTCGTCGGCTACTACAAGCAAGGCTCGATCCGATCGGTGATCGAACAACTCGGACGCTGATCGAAACGAAACGCGGCCTCTCAGCGGGAAAACCCCTCTGCCGTGCGGGGGAAACTGGAGCTTGTCGGGGACGAGAGAAGACAGGGCCAACCTTGATAGTGGATGCAAGCCAACGATCATATATGAACTGCAGAGTTGTCGTCGAAGCAGCCGTTCCTGTCTACGATGTCGAAACGCCCGACGAGGCCGTCAGAATCGCCATCTCGAAGACCGGCGAGATGCTGAACCCGGACCTCAACTACGTCGAGATCAACATGGGCGAACGAAGTTGCCCCCACTGCGACGGGAACCTCGAACCCGCCTTTATCGCTGCCGATGAGAGTCTGGTCGCGCTGGAACTGGAAATGACCGTCTTCAACGTCGAGCGGGAGGAGCACGCCGCCCGGATCGCTCGGAAGGAAATCGGTCAGCGGCTGGAGAATATTCCGCTGGACGTGTTGGAAATCGAAGTTCTCGAAGACGACGATACTGAGGAGGAGACCGAAGGCGACGGCAGTGCGGGCGAGTCGACCGACAACGCGGAATCTGCGGGGGGAGGCCGAACCGAACGCGAGGACGAGGTACTTCCTGAATTCGAGGAGCTCATCGACGAGTAACGCTGCTTCGAGACGGTCGCCGGGACAGATCGCGGATTTTAGCCGTGTGGCGGATATCAATCGATAGGGAGTCCTGCAGTGTCGATTCCCGCGTGCCGCCCGGCGAGCAGGTCGAACCGCTCGCCCCGTCGGCGCTCGAGCCAGTACAGCAGCCGTTCGGCCCACCGGAGCTTCCGTCGTTTCTCGGCGCTGACGCTCGGATCGTCGAACGCCCAGCCGGGAAAGACCAGTTCGGTCGCGTCGAGAGTGTCCGCGAGAAACGCTGCCCGATCCCCGTCGGTGAAGCCACCGAAGTTCAACACGCCTCCCGCGGGTTCGGCCTGCGTCGTCGGGATCACAAATTCAGCGTCGAGCGTCGGGATCCACTCGGTCAACGCGGGGATGTTGTCGCCGTGGGCGTGGACCGCGACGGGAGTGCCTTCCTCGGTGAGCTCCCGGACTGTCTCGGGTGCTTTGTCGAGATCCGTCACCATACAGTCGACCGCAATCCCGCGTTCTCGGAGTCGACCAGCCGCTATCGACGCAGCGACGACGGTATCCGCACGCCGGGCCGTTGTCAGTTCGGCCTGTTCGGTTAGCGAGTCAGCACCGCCGGCGACAGCAACCGTCTCACCGGCCCAGTCGAGCCGTGTCGGATTGAACGTGTTCCCGGCGAGTAGTGCCGCGAGCCGATCACGCGCTCGCTCGTCACCCGCTCGGTCGTAGCCGAAATCAGCGAGAATCCGCTCGTACACCGGTTCCCACTCCTCGAATCGCATCACCACACACCCCTCCGTGGACTGGTCCGAGCGGGTCCGATATACTCCGGATCGGGTCGAAATGGCACGCCGAACTGGCTCTGCCCGAGTCTGCCCTTTTGGCCGTCATCGGCCGGTTTTGGCTCTCGGGCGATACGGGTTCTCACCGAGAACCCTCCACAACCGCCGTCAGCGCCCGGGTGAGACGGTCGTCGTCCGCAACTTCATCGGCCAGTGTCCGGACCGACTTGACCGATCCGGCGACGAATACCGGGTTATTTCCGACGACGACAACGCCGGTGTCTCCCCCTGCCTCGCGGAGTTTCTGCCGTGTTTCGTCGTCCAGTCCGCACAGCTCACAGGCGACGGTTACGCCGGCCTCTGCAGTCTCGCCGTCGCTGTCTCCTACGTATCGCTGTGCGTCGCCGACCGACTGCACGTCCAGTTCTTCGACATCGATCCCGTCGATGGTCGCGCTGGTCCGCTCCGGCGTGAACGCGTCGCCGACCAGCGCTGCGTCTCTGGTCTCGGCCACGTCGTGCGTTCTGATGATGTGCGCGCCGCGTTCGACGGCCATCGAGGTTGCGGCGAGCGAAACCGGCAGCGCCTCCTCGGTGTCGCGACCGGCGATTGAGCGCAAGAAGTTCTTCCGGTTGATCGAGACGAGTATCGGCTGGCCGA
>JBLGCM010000042.1:0-7937 GCA_047617345.1 Natronomonas sp.
TCGGCGCTGATGGGCGAGTGCATGGGTGCGCTCCGCGGGAAGGCTGACGGCGATGTGGTGAGCGACGTTCTCCGCGAGGAGATTCAAAAGCGGGCCTGAGTCGGCCACCAGCGCGTGGTTACCCGAACAGACGCTGCAGGAACGAGCGGCGGTATGGCTTTTCGGTGAGCAGGACCGAGCAGTCGACCTGATTGACAACGTCCAGATGCAGCGAGTTCGACGCCAGCCGTGAGAGTAGTCCCTTCTCGGTCGCACCGATCAACACGAGTGAGTGCTGTTCGGCCTCACGAGCGATAGCCCGTTCGACGTTACCGGAATCGTCGACGGTTATCTCGGCGTCGTCGAGCCCGCGGTCGGCGGCCCAGTCCGTGATGAACTGCTCGCCCTCCTCGCGCTCGTCTTCGCCGTCGACGACGTGAAGCAGCGAGATCTCTGCGCCGACTTCGGCGCGGAGCGCTCGGGCGACGTCCGCGCTCAGATCGGAGTCCGGCCCGCCCGCCGTCGCGAGCAGCACCCTCGAGAGGTCGAGGCCGCGGTCTTTCAGGACGAGGAACTCACAGGGCAGCGTCCCAATGAGCTCGTCGACCTTGCTTGCGGATTTGAGCGTCCCCCACGGCTTGTTGTCGTCCCAGGCCATCACGACCTGATCCGGTTGTTCTTCGGACACCTGATGGAAAATCTCTCGGAAGGCGTTGTAAGAGACGACTGTCGAACTTTCGACGTGCACGTCGAAATCGGCCGCGCGATCACAGAAATCCTGGAGTTTCCGCTCCGACTCGGAGACGATTCGCTGGCGCTGTCCCGATCCGGCACGCATCGTCATCTGGTTCGGCACCTGTACGATGTGAACCAGATGGACTGACGCGTCCTCCTCCTGGCTGGCGAGCGTGTAGGCGAGATCGACGAGTGCCGATTCCGTGCGGGGGTTCGATATCGGAACCATGATCCGACGCCCCTCGCCGGATTCGGTATCGGTTCCGCTGTGCGTATCCAGAAGTGGGACGTACTGCCGACCGACGAGACTCCCGAACGCCCACTCCGGCATCGACAGCCGACTGAACGTCCGGGCGTCGTCCATCGTCCCCAGTCGACCCTCGCTGGTCTGGTAGTAGTTGACGACCGTCACCAGCACGACGCCGCCGAGGGTATTGCCGAAGAAGACGGGGATGACGAACTCCAACATCCCGGTCGCAGCACCGACCTGTCCCAGCGACAGCAGAAAGACCATCTCGGTGAAGGAGACGACGACGTGATAGAGGTTGCCCAGCGGAATACAGAGAAAGGCCAGATAGACGACGACCAGTCGTGAAATCGTGTCCCGGGAGGCGTACTCCACCCAGACGACGCCCGCGACGATCAGTCCGGCGACTGCGCCCTTGAAGAAGAGATTCCAGGCGGTCTCGTCTAGTCCCTTCTGTCCGAGATACTCGACCATGTGGAAGGCGTCCGGAGACAGAACACCGGTGTGTGCGAGCACGAGCGCGCCGATAGCGCCGCCGGTGAAGTTGCCCAGCGCGACGATGCTCCAGTTTCGGAACAGGGCGGGGAAGGAGGCGAGGCGTTCGAGCGTGAGTGCCACTGGAGGGAGGGTGTTCTCCGTGTACAGTTGATACCCGCCGATGATGATGTAGATGAAGCCGATGGGATAGAGTATCGCCGAAAGGATCGGCGCGGCATCGGCGAACTCGCCGGTTGGAGAGGTCCTCGCCAGCAGCGAGGCGTAGATGAGAAGTGTGATCGTGATCGCGAACCCGCCGGCGACCGCGCTGAAAAACAACTCGCGTCGACCTTCCGTGATCTCCTCTTCGGCCGCTGCGATGATCCGCTGGAAAATTTCGTCCGAGGAGAACCGGTCACGGACGACTGACCCCTCCGAAGGAGCCGCTGACCGGTTGACGCCCGTGCCGGCGTCGCCGCTCTCAGCACCGTCTTCGGGGGAACCATCGCCTGTCGACATTCCTTGGCCGCCTATTGCCGCGGCAGCGTTAGTAATCCTTTGGGTTGGCGCTCCCGATCACGGGTCGAGACCGCTGACCGTCCCGACGCCTTTCGATTGGCCTTCACGGAAGACGAACCGCTGGCCCTCCTCGACGAGATACGGCCGGAACTTGAACCGGACTGTCGCCTTCCCGCTGTCACCCGGCAGCAGTTGGCCGTCTTCCGGATAGATCGCCGCCGCCTCGCTGACTGTTTCGAGGTGGATCACCGGCTCGTAGCCCTCGCCGATCGTCGTCGGGTGGTTGAGCACCATCACCTCGGCCTCGAACTCCCGAACCGGCTCGGGCTCTTCATCGCGGGGGAGCAACGCCATGCCGCGTTCGATCTCGCTTTCGTCGACACCCTTGAGCGCGATGCCGACGATTCGCCCGGCTGTCGCCTTCTCGACGCGGTGATAGTGCATTTCGATGCTGCGGACCTCCACGTCACGGAAGGTGCCGTCTGACATCGGTCCGAGTATAAGTTCGTCGCCCGCTTCGACGGCCCCGGATCTGATCGTTCCCGAGGCGACCGCGCCGACGCCGGTGACGTTGTAAGTCCGGTCGACATACATCTGGAAGGGTTCGGCCTCGGTGGCCTGGCCCGTCTTGGGTAACTGCTCGAAGAGCGTATCGAGCGCATCGAGGCCCTCCTGTGTGACCGCGCTGGTCGTCACAATCGGGACGATCGTCTCGCTGATCTCGTCGATAGCGGCCTCGACGCCGTGGCGGTCGATCCGCAGCGGCGACCGGTCCGCGTCACGGAGCAGCCGTTCGATCTCCCGCTCGACCTCGGCCAATCGCTCGTCGTCGACCAAATCGGCTTTGGTGATCGCCACTATCGTCGGGAGTTCGGTAGCGAGCAGGATGCCGAGATGCTCTCGTGTGGTCCTGGTCGGGCCGTCGTCGGCGGCCACCGTCAGGAGTCCGTAATCGAGCTTTTGTCCGACCAGCCCCCGGATCGTCGTCCGGAGCCACGGTTCGTGGCCGACGGTATCGACGAACGAGACCAGTCTGTCTGCCTCCTCGACGATCCGCGCCCGGTCGCCTTTGCGGTGTGGGTTGTCCATCCGAACGGGCCCGTCGTCGTCGAATCCGTAGACGCCGTAGGAGAGGTCCGCCGACAGTCCCCGTTCGATCTCGTGGGGGCGGACGTCCAGAAAGCTCCGCGTCCCGCCCTGCCCGTCGTCGGCATCGCCGGTGACCAGCGAGCCGACGAGCGTCGATTTCCCGTGGTCGACGTGGCCGGCGGTGCCGATGACGATATGCTCGTCGTCGTCCATCACTGGTCCTTCCTCGACGGTCGCGAGGCCAACGAGCCTCGTTTCCTCGTCGCCGCCGTCCTGCCAGTCGACACCCCACGTTTCGACATCGGCGATGTGGGCGTCTGCCCTCTCGGCGAGCAGTGAGAGCACGTCCATCGATTCGGAGAACGTCTCCTGAGCGATCCCCGAAATCGTCCCGTCGTCGCTGACGCCGATGACGTAGGTCGCGGTTCCGTCGCCCGAGAGCACGCGGTGTCGCAACTGGGCGACGAGACTGTCGAGGCGATCGTCCGAGAGGTGAAGATCCTTCGTGAGCCGTTCTTTGAACTCGACGCTACCGCCCTCGCGTTCACCGCGGTCGATGACGCGTTCGAGGGCGGCGGGTTGCGGGCCCATGGGGTGGGGTTACATGCCACTGTAAATAAGTCTTCGCCGGCAGTGGAGAAGAGCCGTTCAGAGAGGAGAGTGCAACGAAGACGGGGAGAGTCCCCGACGCTCTCGGTTCCCGCGTTCGGAGAGACTCGCTTCGCTCGGCGTACGTCAGGCGGGGACATCCGATATGCGCGCAATCGAGCGGCCCTGGGCAGTTCCTCGAAACCGCCCTACTCCCGGAACGTGAGCCAGTCGCGAACCTCCCGGACGAGACTCAAGACGCTGTCGGGTTCAGTACCGACCGAACTGATGTGACCCATCTTCCGGAGGTTGTAGACCTCTCGTTTGCCGTACCAGTGCAGCGAGACGGTATCAGTCTGCAGAACATCCTCGAGGCCGGACAGCGCGGCCTCCTGGCGCTCGTCGACATCGCCGAGGACGTTCGCCAGTGCTGTCGGTTCGCGGCGCTCGGTCGATCCGAGCGGCAGGCCGGTCACCGCGCGGAGATGCTGCTCGAACTGCGAGGTGTGACAGCCCTCGATGGTCCAGTGACCCGAATTGTGCGGTCGCGGGGCGATCTCGTTCAGCAGAATCGTTCCGTCGGCGCGCTCGAACAGTTCGATTCCGTAGACACCGCGGCCGTCCATCACATCGAGGATATCGGTTGCGACCTCGCGGGCGCGTTCGCGAGTCTCCTCGTCAGTCCGGGGCGGCGAGACAGTCTCACGGAGAATCTCCTCGCGGTGGATCGTCTCGGTCACGGGGAACGTATCGGTCTCGCCGTCGCCCTTGCAGCCGATCACGGCGAGTTCGCGGTCGTAGTCGACGAACTCCTCGACCATCGCCGGCCCCTGGATCGCCTCGAAGGCTTCCTCGACATCCTCGGGCGTCTCGACGAGGACGTTCCCGCGGCCGTCGTAGCCGCCCTCGCGGGCTTTGAGCATCGCCGGATAGCCGAGTTCGTCGAGCGCCTCGCGCAACTCGTCGGCAGAGTCGACGGCCTCGAAGGCAGGGACCGGGACGCCGACCGCCCGAAGCTCCTCTTTCTGGACGAGTTTGTCCTGAATGATCCGCAGCGTCTCGGGACGGGGATGGACCGGCGTGCCCGTTTCCGCCTCGACCGCTTCGAGCACGTCCGGATCCGCGAGTTCGATCTCGAAGGTGAGGTAATCGGCGCGCTCACCGAGTTCGTAGACCGTCTCCTCGTCGTCGAAATCGCCGACGACCTGATCGCGGGCGACCAGCGAGGCCGGACACTCCTGAGTGGGGTCGGAAACGATCAGTTCGATTCCCAGCGGCGAGCCAGCCTCTCCGAGCATCCGGCCGAGTTGACCGCCGCCGACGACTCCGACGGTCACGCCTGGCGAAGTCAGTTGCATATGGATTCGTTTCCGAGCGACCCGCAAAAGCGTTGTTTTCCCGCAGCCAGCAGATTTTTGCCAGCAGCCCGGTAGTAACGGGTATGGGAGATTTCGACGGTCTCGATTTGCACTCTGTCGAGGACCAACTCACCGAGGGATCGGAATCCGACGGCAGCGGACGGATCGTACTCGGCGTGCTCGACGGCACGACTCCGGGCGAGGAATGGGTTAATCTTGTCGACGACGGTGCAGTGCTCGTGCTCAACGTCGACGGTGATCTGAACGAACTCGGCTCGGAATTCGCCAGAGAGGTCAGTGAAGCCGGCGGTAACCTCGTCCACTTCCGGGGCTTTCTGATCGTCACGCCGCCGGGGGTCACGATCGATACCGGCCGACTCGACTGAACGGGTTGGCCGGGATCGCCTTTTCTATTCGACTCGCTCGATGATCGTCGCGATCCCCTGTCCGAAGCCGATACACATCGCACAGAGGCCATATTGGCCGTTGCACTCCTCGAGTTGGTAAGGGAGTTTACCCAGCAGTGCCGCGCCGGTCGCTCCGAGCGGGTGTCCGTGGGCGATTGCGCCGCCCCAGACGTTGGTCTTCTCCCAGCTTGCGCCGGTCTCTTCGAGCCACGCCGTGATGACGGAAGCGAAGGCCTCGTTGACCTCGAAGCGGTCGATATCGTCGATGCTCATATCGTTCTCGTCGAGCAGTTCCTTCGTGGCCGGAATCGGGCCGGTGAGCATCGTCAACGGATCGACGCCGACGACTTTCGAGTCGACGATGCGGGCTTTCGGCTCCCAGCCGTGCTCCTCACACGCCTCGCCGGAGGCGATCAGGGCGGCCGCCGAGCCGTCGACGATACCCGAGGAGTTGCCGGGATGGATAACGCCGTTGCCCTCCTCGCGGAAGACGAGCGGGAGACTCGACAGCGTCTCCATGTCGGTCCCCGGACGCGGGTGTTCGTCCTCTTCGACGGTGATCTCCTCGCCGTCGAGTCGGGTCTCGACCGGGACGACCTGTCCGTCGTAGGCCCCGGATTCGGCGGCGTCGGCCCAGCGTCTCTGTGAATCCGCGGCGATTTCGTCGAGCTCCTCGCGGCTGAACCCCCACTGCTCGGCGATGCGCTCGGCGCCCTCTCCCTGAGTCGTCAGTTCGTCGAAATACTGGAAGTACGTGTCAGTCAGGGCCTGTCCGTCGAGATCCGGGTTCTGTGCGGGGTTGTCGCTGCCCATCGGAACGCGAGTCATGTGCTCGACGCCGCCCGCGACGACGACGTCCTGCATGCCGCCACGAATCTGTCCGGCGGCGAAGTTGATCCCCTGCTGGCCGGAGCCACACATCCGGTTGAGTTGAACGCCGGGCACGTCATCGTTCCAGCCGGCGACCATCGGGGCGATACGGCCGATGTTCAGCCCCTGCTCGTCGGTCGGCGAGACACAGCCGTAGATCACGTCGTCGATGTCTTCGCTGCCGTCGAAGCCGTTGCGCTCTTCGAGGGCGAGCAGCGGCTCCGCGGCGAGATCCTGCGGGTGTGTGTCGCTGAAGATTCCGCCGTCCTTCCCGAACGGTGTCCGGACCGCGTCGACGATGTATGCCTCTGGCATACCCGTATCGTTCGGTAGCATACCGTTTAGTCCTTATCCCGGTTGATCCGGGTGCTCGCTCCCGGACGACGCTACGAATCCGCCTCGTCGAGGAGGATGATCGCACCGCCGAGCAGCGCGGCGTTTTTCAGGAAGTTGATCCTGTCCCCGCGTCGCGCCTCGCCGTCGAGTTCCCAGACGTCGTGGAATACCGAGAAAGAGACGATCACCGCGCCCGCAGACGCCCGCGGATACCTCCAGCAGGCCGAGGTCGGGCACGACAACAGCTCGGAGTCGAGGACGACATCGAGCAAGGGGTCTTCCGAGATGTCGACGCAAAGTGTGAGACAACCCGTCACCGGCGTGATCCACGCCGCCCGCAGTCGACGCATCTCACCGGGCCACGGGGACGCACCGGCAGAGACGCGAAAAGCCGTCGACGAATGTATTCTCGATTCGCTGTACGGCCAGTTTGTGACGGCGCAGCGTTGACGCCTCCGTTGGAACCTGTTGGTCAGGAGTGTTCGGCGACCGGAGACAGCCGCGGACCTGTAAACTCCTGGCCGTCCCGAAGCTGGTACTCGCCGGTGAACTCGACAGTATCGCCGACCGAAACTTCTTCGCCCTCTAACTGGGCGATCAGTTGGACGGCCTCGAAGCGAACGAGGCCGAGTCTGTTCGGACTCCGAACGTCGGGGGGCGTGACTTCGACGGTGGTCGTCGCTACCACGTCTCCAGTTCCGAGTTCGTACGTCGAGGGCTCGTCGTGGGCGCACTCGGGACAGCGCGCCCGCGTGTAGTACCATCGGTGGTCACACGCGGGGCAGACAAAGGCGTGGTCGACGGGCAGTGCCTCTCCTGTTGCTGGTGGGTCGTCGGTCATGTTTCCAGAAGTGTGCAGACGCTGTTGTTTCCGAAGCCTGCGACGTTGATCGCGAATCCTGTCGTGGCCTCCGAGACGTGCCGTTCGTCGGGAAGGTCACCGCGTAGCTGCCAGACGAGTTCGATGATCTGAGAGAGGCCGGTCGCCCCCAGGGGGTGGCCCCGGGCCTTGAGTCCGCCGCCGGGGTTGACCGGGAGCGAGCCGTCGAGTCGGGTCTCGCCGTCGACCGTCGCCTGCCAGGCGGTCCCTTCCTCGAAGAAGCCGAGCTCTTCGAGTTCGAGCCATTCGAGGATCGTAAACGCGTCGTGGACACAGGCGACGTCGATATCCGCCGGCGTGTGTCCGGCTTGTGAGAAGGTGCGCTCACCGGCGAGGCGGACGCTCTCGATGTCGAGCGGGTCAGGACGCTCGGCCACGGCGTGGGTTCCGGTCGCGCTCGCTGCGCCGGCGACCGAGACGGGGCCGCTCGACGAGAGGACGATTGCTCCGGC
>JBLGCM010000043.1:0-7771 GCA_047617345.1 Natronomonas sp.
GAGATCTTCGCGGACGGTCTCGTCATCGCTCAACTCGGTCCTGAGGTGGTCGAGATGTTCGCTCAACTGCGCGTCGGGAACCTCGTGGTCG
Source organism: Natronomonas sp. (assembly GCA_047617345.1). Lineage (GTDB taxonomy): Archaea > Halobacteriota > Halobacteria > Halobacteriales > Haloarculaceae > Halovenus. Next base: position 92 of record JBLGCM010000043.1, read on the forward strand.
ATCCCCTCGGTGAGTTCGTCGTCCTCCTCGAACGGGTCGGAGGAGACCGCCGGATGATCTTTGTACTGTTCGGGGCGCGTTCTGTTGCCCTCCTCTGTGGCTGATTCAGATCCACCCCAGACGCCGTCTTTCTTCCGCTCGGCTGCCCAGAACCCCTCCGATTCGCCTGAGTGACTGTCCGTCTTCGCCCCGCTGGCGTCTGTCTCTGCCAGGCGTCCGGTCGGGACACCCTCGCCGCGGACGACGGCGAGGACTGCAAGCCCTACCAGCAGCCCCGTGACCGCAAACAGCGGGAGATACAGAAGTATCTGCGGCCACCGGAGTATTCCGTCGATTCCGACTCCCGCAATCGCCGGGTTCCGGACCAGCGGACGGACGGCCATCATCACGACGAAAAAGCCGACGACGAACAGCCCTCCAATCCGTCGAACCGAGACCATTGCCGCAATGTAGCAACTCGACCGGAATAAATACCGCAGTCCCGCAACGGTCTTGCCCGATCAGTCCATATCGGCTGGCGTGACACGAACGCCTACGTTCGACCGTCGCTCTGTTCTGCGGACGGCCGCAGCAGCAGGCGCGCTCGCGGTCGCCGGATGCGACAGCCCCGGAGCAGACGACGATCCCGCGTCGGTCGATGATGTCGACCCCGACGGCCCCTTTCAGGTCTCCGAGGTCGTCTCCGGGCTGGACGCCCCCTGGGGAATCGCCTTCGTTCCCGAGACGAGCCAGATGCTCGTCACCGAACTTCCTGGCCGACTGCAACTGGTCGACCGCGAGGCGGGGACGACGACAGAACTCACGGGCACCCCTGCTGTCGACACGGCCAATCAGGGCGGCCTGCTCGACGTTGCCGTCCACCCGGCGTTCCCGTCGGAGCCGTGGATCTACCTGACCTACGCTGCGAGCAACGACAGCGGCGAGACTGCCACCCACCTCGGCCGTGGCCGCCTCGCCCTCGACGGCCCCGAGTTCAGCGAGTTCGAGCAAATTCACGTCGCCGAACCGTTCGTCGATTCGGACGCCCATTACGGCTCTCGCGTCGCGTTCGATTCCGCGGGGATGCTCTACATGACGGCCGGGGACCGCCAGTTCAAGAACTTCGGCCCCGACCACGTCGCACAGGATTTGACAAACGAACTCGGGACGACGCTTCGACTCGACCCCGACGGTTCGGTTCCGGCGGACAACCCCTTCGTCGACGACCCCGAGGCCGCCGATTCGATCTTTACGTACGGCCACCGCAACCCGCAGGGGCTGGATCGCCACCCCGAGACGGGCGAGCTGTGGGTGAGCGAACACGGCGAGAACGCCGGCGACGAGATCAACCGCCTCGGGGCGGGCAACAACTACGGCTGGCCGATCGCCGACGAGGGCTGTGAGTACGGCACCGAGAAACCGGTCGCGCCCGATCCACAACCGGGCGACGGCACCACTCCGCCGGCGTACACGTGGGTCTGCGGCGAGGATCGATTTCCGCCCGGCGGCATGGCCTTCTCCGACGGCGAGGCCTTTCCGGACTGGCAGGGTGATCTGTTCGTCGGCAACCTCGCCGGCCAGTATCTCGGCCACCTCACCGTGTCCGATCCCGCCGGAGCCGACCCCGACCTCGAAGAGGTCGATCCGCTTCTCGCCGGTAACAACTGGCGGGTTCGAGACGTTGCCGTTGCGCCCGACACCGGCGATCTGTTCGTCGTGATCGACAGCGAGAACGCGCCGCTGATCCGATTGTATCCCGAGTGAATAGGGCTTTTTTTGCTGGCGCTCGAACCCTCCCGCGTATGGACGGGATACTCGACCACACGATGGTGCGTGTCGGCGATCTAGAGGAATCGCTCGACTGGTACGAAACCAACCTCGAATACGAGGAGAAAGACCGCTACGAGGGAGACGACTTCACCATCGTCTACCTCGGCCCCGAGGAGATGCACGAGGACGGCGCCCTGCTCGAACTGACCCACAACGAGGGCGAAGACGACCTCGAACTCGGCGACGCGTGGGGGCACATCGCCGTCCGCGTCGAGGACGTCGAGGAGGCGTACTACGAACTGATGGACAACGGCGTCGAAGATTACCGCCCGCCCGAGGAGAATCCCGGCTACGCCTTCGTCAAAGACCCCGACGGCCACGAGATCGAGATCGTCGAGCGCGACCACGGCGCGCGTTTCAGCCTCGATCACACGATGATCCGCGTCGAGGACGCCGACGAGGCGCTGGGTTACTGGACGCGCAAATTCGAGTACGAGACGGTCGGCCGCTGGGAGGCCGACAGTTTCGCCAACTACTTTGTCGAACCCGCGGATGCGCCACAGGAGGCGATGAGCCTCGAACTGACCTACAATTACGATGGCCGGACGTACACGATGGGCGACGCGTGGGGGCACGTCTGCGTCCGCATCGACGACCTCCACGACGACTGGGAGACACTCATGACTCGAGAGACCGCGGACTACCGGGATCCCGAATCCTGTGACGACCTCTACGCGTTCACGAAAGATCAGGACGGCCACGAGATCGAACTGATCGAGCGTGATCTCTCCGCTGACTCGCTGTTCCCGTTCTGACCGTGGGCATCAGATTTCTGCTTAGACGCCGTCGAAACCCTGCGATTTCACCGACTCGATCACACTACGAGCGCTGTCGTTTACCGACTCGTCGGGCTCGACTGGCTGGTAGCCGTCGAAAACCTCGTGGACTCTCCGAACGCTCGCAGAGAGGGTGTCGAGTCCGTAGCCGCCTTCGAGGACGAACCCGAGTGCGGCATCGGCATCGTCCGCAATATCGCGGACGGCAGCCGCCAGACAGCCGAACCCCTCCGTCGAGACGCGCATCCGTGAGATCGGATCGTGCTCGTGTGGATCGAAGCCGGCGCTGATGAGAAACAGATCGGGATCGAACGCCTCGATTGCCGGGCCGATAACCTCCGACAGCGCGGCGAGATACGCCGCGGTTGTCGTCCCCGGCGCGAAGGGGACGTTCATCGTCGTCCCCTCCGCGCGTCCGGCCCCGGTCTCCCCGATTTCGCCGGTCCCCGGATAGAGCCCGTCCTCGTGAATCGAGGCATAAAACACGTCGTCCTGATCGTAGAAGATGTCCTGCGTGCCGTTGCCGTGATGGACATCCCAGTCGAAGATAGCGACGCGATCCGCGCTCCCGCTGTCGATCACTGACTGTGCCGCGACGGCGACGTTGTTGAAAAAACAAAAGCCCATCGCGTCGTCTTCGACCGCGTGGTGGCCGGGCGGTCGACCGATCGAAAAGGGCGTCTGTCGGCCATCGGCGCCCGACAGCGCCGACTCGGCGGCCCACTCCGCGAGCCCGGAACTGGTGAGTGCGGCCTCCCACGTCCCCTCGCTGACGACGGTATCGGCGTCCCAGTTACCGCCGCCGTCCTCGCAGAACGTCGCGAGCGAGTCGATGTAGCCGTCGTCGTGGACCGCGTGGATTCGCTCGCGCTCGCTCGGGTCGGCGTCGGCGTACTCGACGCCGTGGCCGTCGGCGAGTCCGCGTCGGATCGCCCGCAGGCGGTCGGGGCTCTCCGGATGGCGTGCGCCGGTCTCGTGATCCAGGCAGGTTTCGCTGTAACCAAATCTCATTCAAAGTACTGCTTGAGTTCGAAGTATCCTTCGACGTCCTCGGACTTGATAGTTCGCCTCCCAGCGTGCCTGGCGAGAAACGCCGCGGCGGCGGCGATGTTCTCCGCGTACGTTTCTAGTTGGGCCGCCAACACGATACGAGCGTTCATCGAGACGCGGTACCGGTCGTCGATATCCAGCCGCGCGACCCGGTCGACCGGCGCGATCGGCAGATCGAGCTTTCCCTTGTCCGGAACGGAATCGGCACCGAAATCACCGACCATCAGCGTCTTCCGACCGTCCTCGTCGGCTAGCTTGGCCGCCTGCGTCGCCCGTCTGGCCCCCTCCTGTTGGATCTGTCGCGCGAGGGTCTCACCGGCCTCGGCGCTGACACGAAGCCCGTCCGCACGGCGGCGAATGACATCGTCTACTGGCGCGACCGGTAACTCGACACTCATACGCCACAACGAGGCTGTCCGCCTCTTAAACGTTCCGAACAGCTCCCTTCTCCCGTCATGTGCTACAGGAGTGTGTCGGCATCTAATACCTCGCCGTCGAGAACTCCCCGTGCAGTCACCTCCTCACCTAGTTGGAGGTGTTCGCTCGTCTCGACTTTCATCGTCTCGGCCCCGTCGTCGAGAACCACCGGATCGCCCGTCTGGACGACCGTCCCGGTGAACTCAGTCGTCTCTCCGGTCGTCGCTTTCGCGTCGTCGCTTCCGTCCGATTCGCTGGCCGGCTGCTCGCCGTCGGCGAAGGCGTCCAGCCCGGTGCTGCCGCCGCCGTCGGAGACTGTGCCCGTCTCGGCTCCGCTCTCGGCGCTCGCGCCGACCGGGTCGCCCCCGTCGATGCTTGCACCTTCGAGGACCACGACTGTCGAGCCCCACCCGGCAGAGGCTTCGAGGTCGTCCTGCCAGCCGTCCTGGATCTCTACGTCGGCCACGAATAGCTCGTCACCCGGCCCGACGTCGAGGTCGGCCTTCTCGCCCCACAGCGCGACCCGGATATCGCCCGTCTCGTCCTGTACTCTGACGTTTCGAACCTGGCCTTCGGAACCGTCGTCGCGGTCGAAGGTCCGCTTGGGATCCGTCGAACGCACGACGCCCGCGATGTCGATCGTCTGCTCGATTTCGGCGGCTTCGATTGGCGTCGCATCCGGTTTGAAGGTGACCTCCTCGTCGATTTCGTCGATTGCACCGCGGTCGCCGACGTGCAGTTCGAGGTCGCCCTCGCGCTCGCGGACGTAGCCGTCGACGATTTCGATCGCGACGCCCGAGTCCAGTTGCTCGGCGCGATCGGCGCGGTCGTCCCACATCGTCACCCGGATGCGGCCGGTCTCGTCGCCGAGAGTGAGATTCGACACTTTCCCTTCGGATCCATCGTCGCGGCTGAAGGTTCGGACGCTCTCGGTCCCCAACACGAGGCCCCGGACGGTCACGTCGGACTGGCCCAGCGTCAGCGAGTCGATTGTCGATTCGTCTCCGACTGTCACGTCGATTTCGACTTCGTCGTCGGGTTCGGCCTCGTCGACGCTCACCTCCAGCCCGTTGTAGCCGTCTTTCGGCCGACCCTTGACGCGGAGTACGTCGCCGGGTTCGAGCTCGCCGTCGTCGATTGCCGCGGCCTCTTGGTCCCAGAACGCGAGCCGCACAGTGTCAGTTTCGTCGGCGGCCTCGACGTTGATGACGCGGCCGTCTTCCTCGGCGTCGTCGCGGTCAAAGGTACGTAACTCGCCGACCGAGAGCACCTTGGCGAGGAACTTCACCTCGTCCATCGCGGGCTCGACGTCCGAGATCGTCTCGACTTCGTTGTCGGCGATCTCGTGCGCGATGATCATCGCGGCGGTCTCCTCGTCGGCTAGCCCCTCCATCTGCTCGACTTTCTGCTCGACGGCCTCCCGGAATCGCTCCTCGGAGACGTCGGCTTCCAGATCCGCATAGATCTCTTCGATCGCTCCCATTACTTCAGAACAACACGGCTGGTCGCCGCTTAAGCGTTGTCGTTGATCGATTTCGCCGCCCGATACGACCGCTTGCGGGTCTGTGCTGTCCGTTCATTGTCGTTACGATTGAATGGTCGGATATCAGTATAAAAGCCTACGGGCGACTACTGCTGGATCGTGATCGAGCCGTCGTCGTCGACTTCGATCACGGCGTCGAACAGGCCCTTGAGCGTGGCCAGCGTCTGCGGGTCGTGTGCATCCGGATCGAGGTGGAAGTGTCCGATCCCGCCGACGGTCTTGACGCGTCCGGTGACGACGTGCAGAAAGCGAAACGCTCGCTGGAGGTCAGCGTACTGTAAAAGCGAGGTGATGCTGTCGAAACAGACGGCGATGTGTTCGTCGTCGCCGGCGGCGGTGGCCATCCCCGAGAGCAGTTCGCTCAGCTCGATTCCGATGCCGGTGAGGTCGGAGGGGTTCTCGACGGTCTTGACTGCCCACGACGGGTCGTCAATCTCCGACTCTGCTTGGCCGACGGAGACGACGCCGCCGCGGATCGGCGAGACGCCAACGTGACCGAGCCAGCTTTCGACCCACTCCTGTGGCGTGTCGGTGTAGGAGATAGCGAGAATATTCGTTTCGCTGGGTGCGGTCTGGGTGAGGAGATCGAGACAAATGTCGTTGCCCTGTCCGCCGAGTGATGGGGCCAACAGGAGGACATTCGAAACGTCGGAGAGGTCCGAGAGATCCGGCCTGTTTTCTTCGGCTGTCCCTGCCCGCTCAGACATATCGTACCCTCTGTGTCGGCGGACCAAAAGAATGCTGATTGTTTTGCCTGACGAATCGAACCGTGAGACCGTCTTTCCCCTGGGTTCGCGTCGGCTGAACTGGATATCTCTGAACCGTAATCCCTATGAGTACCTCCCTGCTACGAGTAGATGAGTCCTGATAGGGTAGTGGACTATCCTCTTGGCTTGCGGAGCCAGGGACCGGAGTTCAAATCTCCGTCAGGACGCTTTTCCAAACACAACGACGACGAGCGTAGCGAGTCGTCAGTGTTTGGTAAGCGTCCCACACGGAGATTTGAGCCGACGAGTTGCAGCCCGGAACGGCGCATCGCGCCGCATGCCCGGAACATCTCGGCCAGTTCAAATCTCCGTCAGGACGCTCACTTCCGTTGGTACCTCGCTTCGCTCAGCACCGGCAGTCGTTCGGTCCTGACGGGCCTCACACTTGCTTCGCTCGTGTGAGACTCCGTCAGGACGTGAATGACGCAGCGACCGCTACTCTGCAGCGGTCGCAAGGAATGAACATCCTGACTTGCCCTGCGCTCGGGTCCCCTCGCGCAGGACTCCGTCAGCGCTTCTCTGCAGCACAACACCGCGAGCGGTCCGTGTCGGACGCTCGGTGTGCTCGTCGAGAGTTCGGGACGTTCGTTCGTCGGAACCACCCCCGGCGGCCGGTTCACGCTTATATGGTTGTCGCAAGAAATCCTTTCAACCGCGACTCCGTTGGCCGAGTATGGACCGAAGAGCGTATCTGACGGCGATTGGCGCGGCCGGGCTTGCAGCTACTGCGGGCTGTTCTGGCGGAAGCGACGACGGTGCTGATTCCGACGAGAGCGACGTTGCGATGTACGACGGCGAGGCGAGCAGCTATCTCCTCTCGCTCGAACGCATCTCCGAGACGTTGCCCGGCGAGTGGGCACGGGTCGGATCGAGAGAGCCCGATCAGGATCCGAACGGGTTGGCATCGATCGTGATCCAACAGTACTCTCGAACCGACTCCGACGGGACGCTCGATTTCGCGCTCACCGTCTTCGAAACGGTCGACGACGTCGAGACGTATCTCGGCGATAACCGTGATGTGATCAGTGCTGACGACGGGGTGACACTCACCGAACAGGAGGTCGGCGAGGAGTCTTTCTCGGTGGACACCCAGAACGGGACTATTCTGTACGTTCGCCGGTCGAATATCTACATCCAACTGTTCAGCGCGCTGCCTCTCAGCGACCTCCGAGCGCTGGCACAAGCGCAACTGAACGCTCTCGACTGATCGACCGGCATGGGTAACGGCCCGCCGGAGACAGGCTGATGTATCGCCGGCCACTACCCGCTCATCACCGCATGGCCGGACAGATCGGACTCACTGTCTACCCCGATGTCG
>JBLGCM010000044.1:0-7686 GCA_047617345.1 Natronomonas sp.
CCAGTCCGATACCGGTGCTGTCGTTATTCGACGCAGTCGCACCCCGTTGGAAGATGCCGAAAATGTCGTCTTGGTCGGCTTCCGGAATGCCGGGACCGTTGTCGGAGACGGACAGTTCATACGTGTCCTCTCGCTCGGTTGCCTCGACCTCAACTCGTGCAAATCCGTCTTCACCGGCGTGTTCGATCGCGTTTTTGACGAGGTTTTGGAAGACCTGTCCGAGCTGGTTGTGGTCTGCCTTGACCGTTGGGAGTTCACCGACCGACACTTCAGCGCCGTAGTCATCGATGAGAAGTTCGAGATCCTGACGAGTGTCCGCAAACACTTCGCTCGCATCGACCTTCTCGAACTCTTCTGCCTCAGTGTGTACCCGAGAGTATTCAAGTAGTGAATTGATCATCCGCTTCATCCGGCGAGCGCCGTTGACAGCGAACTCCATATACTCCTGAGCTTCCTCATCCAGCTGATCACCGTATTCTTGGTCCAGTAGATCGACGTAACTCGATACCATCCGGAGCGGTTCTTGCAGGTCGTGTGAGGCGATATAGGCGAATTCCCGGAGGCTCTCGTTTGATCGTTCGAGATCTTTCCGATGTTGCTCAAGTTGTTGTTGGTATTCTTTGCGTTCGGTGATGTCCCGAGTATACCCGGCCACGTATTGAACCGTGTTCGATTCATCGTAAATGGGCTGTCCCTGAACCCATACCCACGTCCCATAATCAGCGTCCGGATTGACTCGATATTCTAAATCCACCGGAGACCCGTTCGACAACTCTTCCATTCTCTGTTGGACCCGTTGTCTATCGTCGGGGTGGACTGCCTCCAGGAAACTCGACGGATCATCGCGGAGTTCGGCTACCGATCGACCGAAGATACTCTCATACACTGAATTAACGAACACGAGTTCGCTCCAATCCGGGGTGAACATCCAGAGCGCATCATCGGTGTATTCCGTGAGTTGCAAGAGCAGTTCGGGGTCCTCGGGAGTCACCGTAGCGTCGTTTATTTGAGTCATATTGATTTAATTGGCACTCACCGGCAGTTTATATCTTCTCATCGAATTTCGACTGTCGATAATCGCGCCGCAGTACCGAAACGCGTAGCTTCTGTTGGCGTAGCTCGTACGGTAGCTGTTTTGAAGTCATCGAATCTGGTCGTCTACCACCTCAAAGGTCGATTCGTTCGCCAGGCGAGCAAGCGCCTGCAGCACCCGTGATTTTGCGACGAGAGGAGTGAAAATCTGGACCGCGGGGGCATCTGCTGGGGCTACTCGATCACCATCGTCTCGCCGTATGCAGGGCAGACTGATTCAGTATCGGTGCTTCGAGTTGAGAATCTCTGCCGGTCCGCGCAAATCGGGCACTGTATTGGGTCAGTTCCGGGCACAGAACACTGATGAGGGTCAAAAGGTGGTACCCGGATTGAGCAGTGTCGAACGCTCGACACTACTGCTCACTACCGCTGAGACGTCGGAGGTGTGTCCAGCGGATTTCGACGACGTTTTGCTGGCCGTTAGCCGAGGAGGTACCGCGTCCAGGGATGGCGCTCGACGAGGGGTTTGCCTCCGATGTCGTACTGTTCGATGTAGGCGTCGAGTCCGAGAATGCGGCCCGCGCCGAACGCCGCCACCGACAGGAACACGAGCATGTACGCGAAGTCGCCGTTGATGTAGCCGTGGGCGACGTCCCAGTTACCCAGATAGAACAGCAACATCAAGAACGCGGCCAGTCTCGTCAGACAGCCGACGATAAGCCCGAGGCCGATCAAGACCTCTCCCCACGGAACGGCAACGTTGACGAAGTCGACGAACCACGGTGTCTCGCCCATCGCCACGAAGAGGTCGGCGACCGGACTCCCGTTTGCGGGCGCCGCGTACTGGAGGTATCCCCCCGCGCTGAAACTCCCGGACAGCACTTTGTCGGCGCCGCTCCAGAGGAACGCGATCCCCATCATCAGGCGCAACGCCAGGATGAACCAGATGCTGAGCGTGTGCAGTTGCCCCTCTGCGGTGTATCCTGCGACTGTACTCCGAATCGTAACCTCTCGTGAGGACATATGTGAATCAATACGGACATCTGTCTTAAAGATGAGGCTCGGATGTTACGTACGGAACCGTGTTCGGGAAGTCGCTCCTGTGAGCGGAGCGGCCAAGGTCTTGTCGCGGACCGGGCCGCTGCTGTCGGCCACACGGAGCGGTACAGGGGCGACGGTTCGAGACCCCGAACCGGCCCGTCTCACGCCAGCGCGGGCGGTTCGATGCTATCGAGACTCCGCGTCGCGTTCGAGCGCCTCTCGTCGGTGTTCGTACTCCTCGTCACTCAACTCCCCACGAGCGTACGCGAGTCTGAGTTCCTCGAGCGCCTGGTCCGAGGTATCCTCACGCCCTGTGAGCGCTCGGTAGATGAGGTACCCGCCACCGACGAGGGCAGCGAGAACCAGGAGTTGCATCACGAGTCCGACGAGGAACAGCCACCCCGGCATCCCCCCGCCGTCCCACATTCCACCGCCGCTCGTGCCGCCCATCATCGGCCCGATTCCCATCATTCCGACTCCCATAAAGATCATCGGGAAGACGACGAGTGCACCGACGAGTATCAACAGAACTGTGGCCAACCCCGTCTCGCCTGTCTGGTCTTGCATACGTATCCCCTCCGAAGTCGCCTCTACTGTCAGGTACGTGGGCGAGAGTTAATGCCATTTCGGCTTCCGTTCCGTTGTGAACTGCCCGCTCAGGTTTCGATTCCGAAAAGAGGAGTGCCGGGAGGTCCGCGAGGGACAACACGACGGGTGCCTTTTCGGTGACGTACGTTTGTAGTCGACCAGGTCAAAGAGGGCTTCGAGCCCCGCCAGATCGTGTCAGAGATCGTCAGATCAGCGTAGGCCGAACGACAAAATTAGCGGGCTCTTTTATTGTGACTCGTTTCGAAACCAGCGGTGATGTACGACCGAATTCTGCTTTCGACGGACGGGACAGTCGCCTCTGAACGGGCAGAGAGCCATGCACTCGACCTCGCAGCGGCGCTCGGCGCCGACCTCCACGTGCTCTACGTCGTGGACGAGGACGTCGTAACCGCCTACAGCGGGGACGAGTACGTCGACGAAGCCGAGGGCCCCGAACACGGCCTCGAAGAGCAGGGAGAAGAGAGACTGGCGGACCTGGAGGACCGAGCGGCCGAGGCCGGTGCCGATATCGTGACCGCGGTACAGCACGGACAGCCCGCAGAAACGATCGTTGCGTACGCAGATGACCACGCGGTGGACCTGCTCGTGCTCGGAACCAAACGGCGACCGGACGAATATCGGGCCCTGCTCGGAAGCGTCACCGACCGCGTCCTCCGATTGACCACCCGACCAGCGACAGTCGTGAAAACGGAAGCCGAGGAGTAGCCGCCTGTTCTCCGTGGGTTTTGGCTGCACGCGTTATCCACTCCCCGTGCCTTCGATTCCAAAATTCGACCTCCGTATACCCGAGAGAAACTAAGAGAAATCGCATTCAGAGGGGGGTTCGTAGGATGGAGTAGGATGACCGCGGAACGCATCGACAGCGGCGGCGAGAGCGCGAGTGGAGAGCAATCGGGCGACGTCGTCGTTCGCGCGAACGGGATCGAGAAGACATACAGTTCGCTCGTGCCGTTCACTCGCTCTGTCGAGGTGCTCGACGGTGCGACCCTTCGGGTCGAACGCGGGCAGGTCGTCGGGATCATGGGCGAGAACGGCAGCGGGAAATCGACGCTGATGGGGATTCTCGCGGGCGTCATCGATCACGACGGCGGCGAAGTCGAGCGGGCCGGCGCGATCGGTTGGTGTCCACAGGAGCCGCGTCTGTACGAGCGGCTGACCGTCGACGAGACCTTCGAGCTGTTCGGCGCTGCCTACGGAATGACTGACGCCGAAATCGACGACGCGAGGGCGTGGCTGACCGATGTGTTGGATTTCGAGCGGTTTCGGGACCGACAGATCAGACATCTCAGCGGGGGGAACCGACAGAAGGTGAACCTCTCGGTCGCGCTGATGCACCAGCCCGACCTCCTGTTACTCGACGAGCCGTACACCGGCTTCGACTGGGAGACGTTTCTCGCGTTCTGGGACCTCACTGAGGAACTCAGAGCGCGCGACGTCGGCGTTGCAATCATCTCACATATCATCAACGAGCGCGACCGATTCGACGTGGTGTACGAACTCCACGACGGGCACCTTCACAGAGAAGAAGTCGGGGTGGACGACGGCACGAACCCGGAGCCGACGGCCGATGCTGTCTCCTGTGAGCGGACGGCGTCGTTCGTCGACAGGACCGGATCTGGGGCAGCAGCGACGGCCCCGGAGGAGGCCGACGAATGAGCGGGCTGTCTCGGACGGTGGCCGGGATTCGGGCCAGCACGCGCTCGTTCGTGCGGGAGCCGTTCACCATCGGCTTTCTCGTCGTCCTGCCCGCCCTGTCGATTCAGATATACGGTGTCAGTATGGGGCAGTTTCCCGACGTTGGGCTGTTCGAGACCGCGGGCTCGGCAGCGACCACCGGTCGGATCACCGGGGCCGTCTTCGCGAGCGGTGCGCTGGCCGGCGTGCTCGGTCTGTTCCAGATGATCAGCGCGCGCAACGCAGACCGCAGACTCGCGATCTGCGGCTTCCGGGGGATCGAACTCGTCGTGGCGCGATTCGCGACCGTCGCCGTAGCGAGTGCCCTCGTGGGTATCGTCGCGACCGTCTCGCTGGTCGCGCTGCTCGACCGGGCGGTCGGAGCGCCGCTTGCCGCCTTCGCTGGCCTCCTGCTTGCCGGCGCAATTTACGGCCAACTCGGTCTCGTCGTCGGAAGCGTCCTGCCGCGGGAACTGGAGGGGTCGTTGCTGTTGGTCATCGTCGCCGATGTCGATAACGTCTTTGCCAGCGGATTGTTCGCCGTCGAGGAGAGTGTCACCCGGTTTGCACCCCTCACGCATCCCCACGCTATCGTCACCGAGGCTGTCGTCGACGGGTCGCTGGCGACCGGCCATCTCGCTCCGGCGGTCGGACATCTCGGGCTGTTCACCTTCCTGGGTATCGCGACGTACACCTATCGGGTCGAATCCGGAGGTGGAGTCTGATGCGTCGGCAGGTCTCGACGGCCGTCACGATGGGCCTGCGGGAGTTCCGACGGACCCCAGTCCTGCTGGCGTTGCTCGTCTTTCTGCCGGTCTATATCATCGGCGCGTTCGTCTATCTCGTTCCAGACAGACCGGTACCGACAACCATCGACGGTGACCCCGTCGCCGTGCCGATGACCGATTTCGCGGCGGCGTTTATGACGCCCGTCACGGCGGCGATTCTCGCGGGGATCGTCGGTCTCTTTCTGATTCGCTCGTCGCAGGCGGCCGACGACCGCCTGCGGTTGGCTGGATATACCGCCCCCGAACTCGTCGTCTCGCGAGTCTGCATACTCGGAGTCGGGACCGTCGTCGTGACCGCGGTCTCGGTCCTCGTCGCCATCCTCTCGTTCACTCCCGAGTCGCTCGCGGCGTTCGCCGTCGCGACGCTGTTCGTCGGACTCACATACGGAATTCTCGGCGTCGTCGTCGGTATCGTCTTCGATCAACTGGCCGGCGTGTACGTGATGCTGTTCGCGCCGATGGTGGACGTGCTGCTGTTCCAGAATCCCCTCGCGACGGAGTCGCCCGAGTGGACGGCGCTTCTGCCCAGTCACTACGCGACGAACGTCCTCTTCGACGCGGCGTTCACCGCCAGCGTCGAGGCGGGGGACCTGTTCGGCGCGGGCGGCTACGTGGCTCTGTTACTCGTCGTCGGCATCGCCGTCTTCTACGGCACGACGGACGTCAACTGAGTTTTCGGGGCCGTCAATCTCCGTTCGAGAACCCGTCAGTCGAAGGGGAATCCATCGTCGCGAAAAACGCCGAGCAAGCCTCGTTGAACGCCTCGGGGTTGTCCTGATTGACGAGATGGGCCGCGTCGGCGATCTCCTGGTATCGTCCGTGCGGGACGCTCTCGGCGAGTTGTTGACCTTGTCGTTTGATCCGACCCGCCTCGTGGTCGCCGGAGAGAACGAGCAGTGGTCGTTCGACGTGAGAGATATCAACCGGATCGGACTCGTAAATCAGCCGGAAAACCTCCGGATACGCCGTTCTGGAAACGTTTCCGGCGGCGGCGATGGTCTGATCCCGCACGTCTGCATCCAGACTCAGCCACGTGCCGCCGTTGGTCGCTTCCATAGAGGTGACCAGGGTTCGGAACGTGGCCGCCGATCCCAGCGTCGAGGCCATCTGGGAGACGCCCTGGACCGGCGAGAGGAAGGGATTCAGGTCGGTCGGAAACTCCATCGCCGTCATTGACTGGAACGGTCCGCCGATGACTCCGCCGCGGGCGCTTTCGGGGTGGCGACCGAGGAAGGCTCTGATGATCATCCCGCCGACAGACATCCCGACGAGAATCGGCTGTTCGATGTCGAGAGCGGCAAGCAGTGCTTCGAGATCGTCGACGAACAGATCGAGGGAGTATCGTGACGCTTCCGTCGCTCCGGTTCGTCCGTGGCCCCGGAGATCGTAGGAGACGACGCGGTATTCGTCGGCGAAATACTCGACCTGCGGTGTCCACGACACCGAGTCCTGCCAGCCGCCGTGAACGAACACGAGCGGCGGGCCGCTGCCTCGCTGTTCGTAGTAGAGCGAGCCGCCTTCGACCGGGACTGTTGGCATTTCCACGCACGTAGAAACTCAACACGTGTAAAGTTCTCCTCTCCGGTCGCGAGGCTGATCGGAACGCCGAGCGGGTATCCGGCCCGAGAACCCACGCGTGTCACTGTGTGTCAGTCATCTGCCGGCTCGTTCGGCGGCGGTTTTCGGCGAGAGTTTCGCGGCGAGCAGACAGAGCACACCACCGCCGCCGCCGACCGCTGCCGCACCGATGCCGGAGAGTCTGAGCGCAGTCGTAAATCCGACTCGCGGGGCGGCCGCCCCGATTGTCGCACCCATGAGAATCGGTGTCAGCGTCGCGATCAGTCGACCGTTGGCTTCCGCCAGACTGACGACGCCCGCCCGGAGTTCCTGCGGAGCCAGTCCGGTGACGATACTCCGGTACAGCGACAGCGAGGTTCCGAAACCCGCGCCGCTGAGGACGATACCGACGCCAGCGAGGAGGATCCCCGGTGCGTACAGGACGACCACGAACCCGGCAGCGAGACCGGCATGGGCGGCGACCAGCGGCGCGAATCGGCTGTCGACCAGCGCCGTGATCCGGCCGGCCTGGCTGGCCGCGGCCGCGTATGCGAGACTCCCCAGCGCGACGAGGACGCCCGCTTCGCCCGGTGTCCCGCCCTGAATCTGGACGACGATGATCGAATTGTAGGTGAGAAAGGCGATCCAGACGACGATCGGGAGTCCGCGGGCGAGCACGAGCGAGAGCACCCGCGGCGTCCGGATCAGCGCGAACAACTCCCGGGCGTAGGAGTTGTCGAGGGAATCGGCGGCCCCGTCATCGGGAGTCGACGGCGCGTCGGCGGGTTCGCCCGGTTCCTCGAACCGGACGGCGACCAGCAGCGCAACCGGGAACGCCATCGCGTAGATGAGAAAGGGGAGCTGCCAGGCGACGGTAACGATCAGCCCGGCGATCAGCGGAAAGACCGTCTGGGCCAGCCCGGAACCGGTAAACCGAAGCCCCTGAGCCGTCGCTTCCCGCGTCCCGGCGTAGAGGTCGCCGATG